>CAZGOR010000458.1:0-2951 GCA_964527875.1 uncultured Bacteroides sp.
ATTTTAAACATTATTTGTTTAGTATTAAAAAACTTATTCTTTTTTTCACGTTCGACTAATGAGTTTACTCAGAAAAGTAAGAAAATATGTGAATGCCACTCCCGAAATTGTAGAAATCTTCGATTTCTTTACAATTTAGAGGATGGTTAAAATATTACTTTTCGGAGTGTACTCATTATTGCATAATTCTAAAAAGTAAGCTTTGCTGATGCTACAATGGTG
Source organism: uncultured Bacteroides sp. (assembly GCA_964527875.1). Lineage (GTDB taxonomy): Bacteria > Bacteroidota > Bacteroidia > Bacteroidales > SM23-62 > LJUQ01. The sequence goes on from CAZGOR010000458.1 coordinate 223, forward strand.
CGCGGAAAACCGGCATAATAAGTAGCATTTCCACCTGCGCTGTCGTCCCATACAGTTATCATTCCAATGTAGCGTTTGTTAAATAGATTTTTAACCTCAAGGCGTATCGTCGCTTCTTTAGTCAGGAGTATTTTCCTTTTTTTGAATTGCAGAGATAAATTCACCAGTGTAAAAGCCGGAATTTTTTCGGTATTGGTGGCATCACCAAATCGCTCGCCGGTATAATTTACGCACACTGTGGCACCAAAAAATTTATGAGTATAGATCCCTCCGGATTTCACTATCCACACAGGTGTTGCCGGTGTTTGATTGCCGCCTATTTCTATATCCTGAACATCATTGGCTTCCAGCCGCACTATTCCTTTGTCGTATGACATGCTGGTATAGGATGGGTGAATAAATAAAGTAAAGTTTTGAAGGGGGTAAGCGTAGGCTTCCAACTCCGCACCATAAGAAGTCAGATTTCCGAGATTTCTATAGTAGTTAACCCCAACAACCGGATCATAAATATTTGCCAGAGTATTTTGTTGTTTGCTATAGTATACAGTTGGTAAAAGTTTCAGTAAGTTGGTTGTATAACGCATTCCGAAATCAAAATTCTCAGAAGTTTCCATTTTCCATGTATCAAAAATGGATTGCAGGTTCATTCCGGCATTGTTGAATGCTGTCTTTTTGTCAAGGTATAAGCTAACTGCCGGTACATACTGATAAGGCCGCATATAGTTACGTCCATAATTGGCATAAATTTCAAATGCTTTTGAAAATTTGTAACCCATCCCAACCGATGGAAGGAATGCCGAATGAATAATGGCATCGGTATGCAAATCGGCTGAAGGTTCTGTGGATAAAGTATCAGGAGAAACCGATCTGTAGCGATCACTCTCCGGTTCATTAAAATAATAGTATTTCAAACCTGTCTGAAGTTTTAAATGTTCTCCATTATAGGTAAGTTTGATGTAAGGACTGTGAATCTGACCCCGTCCTTCCGGTACCGTATAAAAACTATATCCTTTTGGAACAAGTCCGGCGGCTGTAATGGCCGTGGGATATACATAAACCCTGTTATCAAATGATTCGAACCAGTAACCTGCCGAATAATTAAATTTGCCTGTTTGACCTTTTGCTTCCGGGATTATGCCAATTCTTTCTATGTCGCGTGTACGGTCCTGAATAATATATTTAGACTGGTTGTTGATGGTTTTCCGGGAAATAGCATCTTCCTGTGAATAATAAATTCTGGTTGTAAGCCCCATTTTTTCTGAAACAGCGTAATTCCATATTGCCATTGCATCGGCATTTGTATATTTGCCGTGTGTATAATCATAATAATAAAAATCTTCTGCCGGCACTCCTGTCAGGTTTTTTACATAATCCAGTTCGAAATTGGTTTCTATATCCAGGGCTTCTGCATATGAGAGTGCTCTGAAATCATGTCGCTTAACCGTGTTGAAGTTTTCGAATAATTCTATATCCATTTTAGGTGAAAGTTGTTGCGTTAAACCTAACGCTACATTATGTCGCAAGGCCAAATTTCCGTAACCTTTCCATTTGTTGGCAGTTGTATATGAATAGGAAATGAAAAACTTTGTTTTTGAAGGGAATATGCCGCTATCAAACCGAATGTAACTACGCCAGTAGTTGTTTGATCCATATGCCTGGTTAATGGTAAGTTTCAGTTTATCTTCCGGACGATGATAGCCGAGGTTTATGATGCCTCCGCGGCTTCCTGTTGCCGATCCTATATCCGTTGGGGTAGCACCTTTGTATAGCGAAATGCTTTCCATATTTTCCATATCGTAAATATCATCGCGTGCCCCAATGGGCATGATGCCGTAATTTGGAAGTCCCTCGATGGTTACCCCGCTAAACAAACTTCGAATACCTCTGATGCGCACTTCTTTTTCAGCTAATCCATATGCATCCTGTCCGGTAACGGAAACTGCAGGTAAAAGATCAAGCGTATTGTAAATGCTGTTTTTTGCCGATATACCCAGTAATTCAACTCCTTTTGATGTAATTGCTGTACCAGTATAGAGAACATCTCCTGTGCGCTTTACAGAGCGCACCAGATCTCCGGTAATTGTAACTTGCTGTAATTCTTCAACACTCTCCGTTAAGCTAAAATTTATTTCTATTTTTTGATTTTCTGAAATTTCAATCTCCCTGGTAACGGACTCAAACCCTACATAAGTGCATGATAACTTATTGTGGCCCGCATGCACAGTCTTAAGAGAGTACCTGCCATTGGCGTCCGAAATAGCACTTTCCCGGATGTTCTGATCGTTTTTAATTATTATGTTGGCTCCTGTAATGGGTTGTCCCGTTTGTGAGTTGGTCACTTTCCCAAAAATCTCCTGAGCACATAAATGATAACTCCATAACCCTGATATTAAAACTAAAGTGATCGCTTTGATAATATTCATAGTGTTACGATATTAATAAACGTGTTACTCTAAATGTAAAAAAACTAAATTTACATTTAGTAAGGAAAAGAAGCGATTAAAATTTTTATGATTCTTCTTACTCTGTTTTTCGGAAATTTAAAACGCAACCCTGATTAAGATTATCATCATGACTTAGTATTGTACAATATTTTTCTGTAAAAGAGAAATTATGATATTTTATTTTATCAATAAGATCCTCAGGCACCATATTTTTTATTGATCCCCATCCATCATCAAATTTACTATGCTTAGGATAAACTGAAAATAAACCTTTTGATTTTAAAA
>CAZGOR010000459.1:0-2947 GCA_964527875.1 uncultured Bacteroides sp.
TTGTTGACTTGCTGACTTGCAGGCTCTTCTTCCTGTTGACTTGCTGACTTGTTGACTTGCTGACTTGCAGGCTCTTCTTCCTGTTGACTTGCAGACTTGTTGACTTGCTGACTTGCAGACTTGTTGACTTGCTGACTTATCGATTTTTCCTCAGCCGGACTGGTCACCGGTGTTGCTTTTTTTTTTACTTCGGTGATCTGGCATAATTTGATCAATGCAAGTTCCACGTGCAGTTTCTGATTTCTGCTGGCTCTATAGTGAATATCTGTTGTACTACAAATATCGAGGGCTTTATAAATAAACTCAGGTTCACACCTCTTGCTTTGATCCTTGTATCTTTCACTGATTGTTTCGCCGGTTTCAAGCAGCACCAGTGTCTCCGGATCACGGGCAACAAGCAAATCCCTGAAGTGACCGCTCAGGCCAATGATGAAATTATGTCCATCAAAACCTTCATTGATAATCTCATTGAATATCAACAAAGAATCATTGATTTTTTTATTAAGCAACGCATCAGTTAACCTGAAATAATAATCATAATCGAGTATATTCAGGTTTTTTATGATTTCTTTATAAGTAATTTTTTTTCCGGAGTAACTCACCATCTGGTCAAAGACAGACAGTGCATCGCGCATTGCCCCATCTGCTTTTAAAGCAATGATATTTAATGCATCAAGTTCATAATCAACATCTTCTTTTTCTGCTATCTTTTCAAGGTACGTAACAATATCATTCACCCTGATTCTGTTAAAATCAAATATCTGGCAGCGTGAAAGGATAGTCGGAATAATTTTATGTTTCTCAGTTGTTGCCAATATGAATATGGCATGGGCCGGTGGCTCTTCCAGGGTTTTTAAAAAAGCGTTAAAAGCCTGAGCCGATAACATATGAACCTCATCAATGATGTATATACTATACTTGCCAATCTGGGGAGGTACCCTCACCCTGTCGGTGAGACTCCGGATATCATCTACTGTATTATTGGATGCAGCATCCAGCTCATGTATATTGAATGCACGCATTTCATTAAATGATATACAGGATTCACATTTGTTGCATGGTTCATAATTAGAGTTCAAATTGCTGCAATTGATTGTTTTAGCAAAAATTCTGGCACAGGTTGTTTTACCAACTCCACGTGGACCGCAGAAAAGGTATGCGTGTCCTATATGGTTATTTTTGATCGAGTTGATGAGAGTGGCAGTAATTGAATCCTGTCCAACAACCGATCCAAAAGTTTCGGGTCTGTATTTCCTGGCCGATACAATAAAATTTTTCATTCCCGGATTAATTGGCTTTTAAAATTATTATAAAATTTTAAGAGCCCTGTTAAAATATACAGGATTTTTATCAAAAGATGTCAAGGGGGAAGAATGGAAGAATAAGTAAATTGGTATATTAGTGCATTTGTATATTAGTGTGTGTGGGTATTGGGGGGTGCGTGTGTGAACGTTGATAACTTTACGAATTAAAGCAGAATGGAATGATAGAAACATAATTTTTTGTTAAACTGGAAAAAGTTCATATTTTTGCGTCCTGAAATTCAAAAATCAAATTTTTTATTATGCTGAACCATTACGAGACTGTTTTCATTACTACTCCCGTTTTGTCTGAAAGTCAGATGAAGGAAGCGGTTGAAAAGTTCAAGAAGGTATTAACTGATACCGGGGCAACGATTGTCCATGAAGAAAACTGGGGATTAAGGAAACTTGCATATCCCATCCAAAAAAAATCGACAGGTTTTTATTATCTGATTGAGTTTGAATCGGAAGGAAGCCTGATTGAAAAGCTTGAAACAGAATACCGGAGGGATGAAAGGATCATACGCTTCCTGACAGTGAAACTGGATAAGTATGGATTAGAGTATGCCGAGAAAAAAAGGAGCAAAAAAACAGAAGAAACCAAAAACGTTAAGGAGGATTAGTCATGGCAGATAATCAATCAGAAATAAGGTATCTTACACCGCCGTCTGTCGAAATAAAAAAGAAAAAGTATTGCCGGTTCAGAAAAAACCGGATTAAATACATCGATTATAAAGATCCTGAATTTCTTAAAAAATTCGTGAATGAGCAGGGTAAAATCCTGCCTCGCCGTGTAACAGGAACATCACTTAAATATCAGAGAAAAGTGGCTACAGCCATTAAAAGAGCAAGGTATCTCGCTCTTCTTCCTTATGTAACTGACTTATTAAAATAAATCAGCGGAGGAATCATTATGGACGTTATATTGAAGCAGGATATTTCCAATCTCGGTCATAAGGATGAGATCGTAACCGTGAAGGATGGTTATGCAAGAAATTATCTTATTCCCAAAGGATATGCAGTAAACGCTACAGCTTCAATGCGTAAAATGCATGGGGAGATAATGAGACAAAAGGCACATAAAGAAGAAAAGATTCATCAGCAAGCCGTTGAGATAGCTGAGAAAATGAAAGGAATAAAACTTACAATCGGTGCAAAGACAAGCACAAAAGGAAAAATCTTCGGATCAGTTAATACCATTCAGATATCTGAAGCCCTTAAAGAAAAGGGATTTGATATTGACAGAAAAGATATCAGTTTTAAGGAAGAACCAATCAAGGAAATTGGCAAATACACTGCAAATGTAAAGTTACATAAGGATGTTACAGTTGATATCCCATTTGAAATATTTGCTGAATAATACTTTACTTTTGCCATTATTAAATATTAGAAATTATCATACCAGTGATCTCTCTTCTCATATTTCAAATCCCGCAATACCGATGATTTAATATTAATCCGGAATGAATAGCTCCGGTATTTTCCAAAAGGCACCATCGTGATTTGCATTTCCCAGCAGTGAAGGTCGCGATACACATTAAGATTGGTCATACTTACCTTCCCGGCAGTAAAATCATAGCCTGAGTTAAAACCGATTTTTCACTTGGAATTGATACTCAAATCACCCCGGACTCTCAATGATTGGA
>CAZGOR010000460.1:0-2929 GCA_964527875.1 uncultured Bacteroides sp.
TTTGGTTCGCTTCTGATCCGTATATTTCCGTTATGTGTTTCCACAATTTTTTTGACATAACTCAGTCCGAGGCCAAATCCTTTTACATTATGGATATTACCGGTAGGAACACGATAGAACTTTTCAAAGATCTTTTTCTGATTCTCTTTACTGATCCCGACACCATTGTCTTTTATCCTGATCAGTAATTTCCCGTTAAGGGTTTCGGTACTGATACGAATTTCGGGATTTTCTTTTGAATATTTTATGGCATTGTCAATCAAATTGGATATCACGTTGGTGAAGTGAACCGTATCTATCTTCAGGACAGGATTTGAAGCATTCAGTTCTTCAATAATCCTGCCGTTCTTTTTATCAATCTGGATACTGAAATTATTGATAACACCCTGGATCAGATCATGGATATCAACCTGCCTGAACTTGAGTCTAATTTTACCCCTGTCGAAAATAGCCATTTGAAGTACTTTTTCTACCTGGTATCCCAGTCTTTTACTTTCATCTTCAATGACCCTGGAGATATGCCCCAGGTTCTTTGATTTAACCGGGATACTCTTGTCGTTCAGCATCTGGGAAGCCAGTGAAATGGTTGAAATGGGAGTTTTGAGCTCATGAGTCATATTGTTGATAAAATCATTCTTGATTTCTGACAATCGTTTTTGTTTGAAAATGATATAAATAGTGGCTGCAAAACTCAAAATGATGAAAAGGGTAAGGATGATGGATGAAATGGCCATGAATCCCAGGGATTGAAAGATAAAATTTTTCTTCCCGGGGAAATATATTGAAAGATAATCCGGCTGGTTAAAGATATCACGGGAAAAAAGTTCTGTTGTAAAATAATCAGTATTGCTGTCCGGGATATAATTGTCTGATTTCATCGCAATATCTTTGTTGTTTTTCAATACAGCAAATTCATAACTCAGTTCAATGTTATGATTTTGCATTTCTTTGCTGATGATCATATTCAGGAGCTCAGGATTGATTCTTTCTTCAATTGCAATTTCAGGAGCCATCATCTTTGATATAATATTATCGAGAAAAACCTGTTGTTCTGCAAGTTCCTGCTCGATTCTCCTGCGAATCTGTCCCGGAGTGATCCATGTTATTGTCTGCATTCCTGAAGTGTCTATAATTATTTCGGGTCTGTCCCCAAAGAGTAATGAATCTTCAGCAATGACTGCAATGTCTCTGCGATCACCTTTGGAAGTGGAACGTTGATAGATTTGTACACCCTGATTAATTGTTTTCCTTTGGGTATTGTTTTCGCCGTCCCGGACTGTAAACTCATGAATATATTCTGAAGCACTTACCTCGACTTCAACCTTCGCATGTTCTTCCCAGGCACTGTTGGTATCGATAGGTTCAATCTCATTGATGATATGGAAAACAGTCTCTTGTTGCTGAACCTCGGAAACTATATTGGAGAGAGCTCTGTTAACAATCTGGCTGAACTGTTTTTCCTTGACTTCAATGGCATTATTGATCCAGTATGCCTGCACAATGATCAATCCGATCATTGCCAGAGACATAAACACGGCGATGATCCATAAGAATCTTTTGTTCATAACAATACAAAGATATGATGACAGTAGCATCATTCTTAATTTTTTAACAATCTTTAACATTCATTAAAGCTCATTAACCTCATATCTGGTTAGATTTGTTTCGGAAAGCTTAATAACTTGAACCTTGGGATTACTCTAAAAAGTTAATTTGATATTATAATAATGGGTTAAAGTCCATGATATCAGTACCTTGGCTTAATCACAGCCTTAAGGTTGGAATTACTGAAAATCAATAACTTATAGGGCTTTAGCTCCAAACATGATCCCAGCCTTTAAACGGGAATTGTTTAAAACCAGAAACTTATCTGACTTCAACCCATTATTTATTATTTTTCGTAGAAGATTTAAACTTTAATTATTAAATCATGAAAAAACTGCTTATTTCAAGTCTGTTCAGTTGTGCCATCCTCGCTGTATGGTCTTCCGGGATATATGCCCAGGAAAGTAAACCAGGTAAAGTAACCGTTACAATCACTCAGGACGATAAAGTCGTGATCGATACTACATTTGAACTCAGGGAAGACCAGGATCCGAAAGCCGTAAAAAAAATAATATCATATGTGCTTGGCGGAGAAATAAAACTTATTGAAGAAGGACTGGGGCATAAGGAAATAACCTGGATATCATCAGGAGATGATGAGCATGCCTGGCATGCAGAAGAATTTGATTTTAATCTTGATTCCATTAGTGAAGAAGAGAGTAAAGTTATGGTATTTAAGGATGAAAGCGACAGCGTTCATAAGGTGATTGTTAAGAAGCGTACAGGCGGGGAGCAGGATGTTTTCGTCAGGAGTGGTAAAAATATCCGGGTATCGGAAGAAGATGGCAATGGTTACAGTATCATCATTATTGAGGAAAAGGATGATGAAGGATCAGAAGAAAAGGAAAAACGGGTGAAGATCATTGTGGAGTCCGGAGATGATGTGGAAATAATCAGTGAGGATGACCTTGAATGGGTTGGGGAGGATGAGGAAGAAGATATTGATGTGTTTGTAATCAAAAAGGATGATGAAACAAAAGTGGTAAAAAAAGTGAAGGTTGAAGTAAAAGAAGTTGATGAAGATGAAGAAATACCGGCTCCGGAGAAAGAAAAAAATAAAAAGAAATAATTATGTTTTTTCATAGGTATAATCAATCCCCAGGGATTTTAGAATCCGCGGGGATTTTTTTTGAAAGCTAAAGTAGTGAATTGGGGTGGATGGGTATTGGGTGGAGAGTTAGGGGATGTCTCACAGCACCTTTTTTGCCATGCATCTTTCACTTCCGGGTCCGGTTGGAAACCAGACTTTTCTGCATTCTATCACGCTGTTGGAATGAGGCTGTCTAAAAAGTCTATTAAAACATTTAACCACAGAGGAAACAGA
>CAZGOR010000461.1:0-2927 GCA_964527875.1 uncultured Bacteroides sp.
ATTTTAACTGGGATATGGAAGATGAATCTGTTCAATTTATTCTTGATCTTGTCCGCCGCAAATTCATAGTCGATAAACATGAGTAAACTTTACCTCGTATCTACACCTATAGGAAATCTTGAAGATATCACACACAGGGCAATAAAGATTATAAAGGAAGCAGATATCATCCTCGCTGAGGATACACGCAAAACCACCATTCTTCTGAATAAATATTCGATCAGGAAAAAACTGATCTCATTTCATAAATTTAATGAGCATCAGGTAATCAATAAAGTTATTGATCTCCTGAATAAAGGTACTACTATTGCTTTGGTATCTGATGCCGGCACTCCCGCCATTTCAGATCCCGGTTATTTGATTGTAAGGGAATGCCTGAAAAGGAATATTGATATTGAAGCACTGCCTGGCCCCACTGCACTCATCCCTGCTCTTATCATTTCAGGATTACCTTCTGACAGGTTCACTTTTGAAGGATTCCTCCCTGTTAAAAAAGGCAGAAATCAACGTGTCAAAGAACTAACGGGCGAAAAAAGAACCATGATATTTTACGAATCCCCTCACCGGCTGGTAAAAACATTAACCGAACTCTCAGAAGCTCTTGGCCAGGATCGGAAAGCTGTTATTGCCAGAGAACTTACAAAAATCCATGAAGAGACTATTCGCGGAACTCTTGGGAATCTGGTTGAAATGATTAATAATAGACCTGTTAAAGGAGAAATTGTACTGGTGGTGGAAGGTAACCGTACCTGATTCTTCAATAAATAAACAAAAAGTCTTTTTTATTCATTTTCCAGCTTGCTGGAAAACTTATCCGGTAGTGTTTTTCTTGTTTTGGCTCCTAACTCCCTTATTTTTTCAACCCTTCTGATGAGGTTTCCTTTTCCTTCAGAGATCTTATTGATTGCACCCTGATAACTCTGTTGTGCAGCATCCAGATCTTTTCCCAAACGGATAAGATCTTCAAGGAGAGAATAAAATTTATCAATGAGTCCGCCACTTTGCCTGGCAATCTCAAGCACATTCTTACTCTGGTATTCCTGTCTCCATAAGCTGGCAATCATTTTTAATGCAGCCAGAAGATTGGTTGGGCTGATCAGTAATATTCTCCTGTCATAAGCATAATTCCATATTTCGGGATCTTTCTGGACATCAGGCAATCCAGCGAGAATGCCCGATGCGCGGGCATAAACATCATGATAAAATCCAGGCTTTGTAAACGATACAGATCCTGGTAATTTTTTGCATTCAACTCATTGATATGGTTACGAATAGATAAGAAATGATCACGCAGGTGTTTTTCCTGTTTATCAGGGTCATCTTCTGAAATATAATGTTCATAAGCAGTCAGTGAGACTTTTGAATCGATTATGACGTTTCGGTTTTCCGGATAATTCACAATCACATCCGGCTGGAGTCTTCTCCCATCTTCTCCTTTGAACGAAGCTTGTACTGAATATTCCCTGTCCCTGACAAGACCTGATTTTTCAAGAATACTTTCAAGGATCATTTCTCCCCAGTTACCCTGCGTTTTCGATTCGCCTTTCAGGGCTCTTGTAAGACTCTGGGCTTCATGGCTAACCTGTTGATTAAGCTCAGCCAGTTTTTTAACCTCTTCCTTTAACGAAAATCTCTGCTGGGCTTCCTTATCATATGTTTCCTCAACTTTTTTCTCAAAATCCCTGATCTTTTCTCTCAGGGGATTGAGGATCTCTTCAAGTTTGGATCTGTTAACTTCAGTAAATTTTTTGGTTTTATCATCCAGGATTTCATTGGCCAGCACTTTAAATTCGGTTTTAAAAATATCCTGTATCTCCTGTATTTCCTTTTTTTGTAGCTGAAGCTTTTCAGTTGCATTTTTAAGATCTGCCATTGAAGTTGCGAGCCGGGCATTCAACTCAAGAATTTGTTTCTCTTTCTCGCCAATCTCGCCGCGAAGCATACCATTATCTTTTTGCAGGCCGGTGATCCTCTCTTCCAGAACAGCATATCTGCCCTGATTCCTGATTGTCATAAATACGTAAATAATCCCACCTCCGACAACCAATCCTATCAATGAAAATATTAACTCATTCATGTTGTAAAATTCAAAATATATACCCGAACTCCTTCTGACAAACGGTTTTCTCTTAATGCTTTTTATTGAGGCTGTCTAAAAAGTCTATTAAAACATTTAACCACAGAGGAAACAGAGATTAAACAGAGTTCACAGAGGTTTGATATTAAGAAAGTTACTTCTCTGCGGACTCTGTGAAAACTCTGTGGACTCTGTGGTTTATACTACTTTTTAGACAGTCTCCAATTTATGCAATACTCAGCAACTTTTAACCTTCCCTCTATCCCTCTTTCACTCTTTCCCTCCATCTCCCCATCACCCACTCTCACCCTCCCACTCCCAGCACCCAATCCACAGCCCTACTTCTTACTCTAATACGGTGGTGTATCTGAATCTGACAATCCCGTGAGGTCGTCATCTAAATGACCCGGACCCTGATCGTCATTCATTTTAGATTTGATAGTCATGGCTGAACCATTGGACTGAACATTGAGCAAAGGCTGCAAAGCATCCAGTTCAGAGAACTTTGCATATTCATCTTTAAATCTGAGGGTTATATCTCCAACCGGTCCGTTTCTATGTTTGGCAACAATGATTTCCGCCAATCCGATCGTTGAATTACCCTTCTCATCTTCAAATATGTCATATTTTTCCGGCCGGTGTATAAACACTACCAGGTCGGCATCCTGTTCAATAGCTCCTGATTCTCTGAGGTCAGAAAGCTGGGGTCGTTTATTACCTGATCTCAATTCAACGGAACGGTTTAACTGAGAAAGTGCAACAACAGGCACATTCAGTTCTTTAGCGATAGATTTCAATGCCCTGGATATTGTACTTACTTCCTGTTCACGGCTGGCTTTTGTATCACCCA
>CAZGOR010000462.1:0-2926 GCA_964527875.1 uncultured Bacteroides sp.
ACTCGATACTACATCCTTATTGATCCTGTCAATCATGGCCCTGAACAATTCAAAAGACTCAAATTTATATATCAGCAAAGGATCTTTCTGTTCATAAGCAGCAGCCTGGACAGCCTGGCGAAGATCATCCAGTTCTCTGAGATGTTCTTTCCATGCTTCATCGATTGTAGCCAGAACAACAGTTTTTTCGAATGATCTTAAGACTTCACTGCCATGGGTATTGTATGATTTTTCAAGATTGGCCAGTATCTGGAATATTTTAGTCCCGTCAGATACAGGTACAACAATGTTTTCATATACTTTCCCCTGCTTTTCAAAAACCTGTTTGATGACCGGGTATGATTGATCTGCAATTGCTTTTTCCTTTCTCTCAAAAGTTTGTTTTGCTGCCTGATAAACTTTCTCAATAATCTCCTGAGGATCCAATTTCATGTATTCCTCCTCACTCAAAGGGGGCTCAATGGAGAGATATCTCAACAACTCGAAAGAAAACTCCTGATAATCGATATTGCCATAACTATCGTTCACAATATTTTCACATACATCAAACATCATATTTGCAATGTCCACACTCAGTCGTTCACCGAGAAGTGCGTGGCGTCTTTTAGTATAGATTACTTCCCTCTGGCTGTTCATCACATCATCATACTCCAGCAACCGTTTTCTGATCCCGAAGTTGTTTTCTTCGACCTTTTTCTGTGCACGTTCAATGGATCTGGAGATAAGTTGATGTTGAATGACTTCTCCTTCTTTTAATCCCAAACGGTCCATGATACCAGAGATCCTTTCTGAGCCGAAGAGTCTCATGAGGTCATCTTCGAGGGAAACATAAAATTGTGAGGTACCGGTGTCTCCCTGCCTGCCGGATCTTCCTCTTAACTGCCTGTCAACCCGCCGTGATTCATGTCGTTCTGTCCCAATGATTGAAAGCCCTCCTGCTTCCCGGGTTTCAGGTGTAAGCTTGATGTCTGTCCCACGGCCAGCCATATTTGTAGCTATGGTTACCGTACCGGTCTTACCTGCATGTGCTACGATTTCAGCTTCTTTTTGGTGCAGTTTGGCATTTAATACATTATGGGTGATCTTGCGGATATTTAACATCCTGCTAAGTAATTCCGAGATTTCAACATTTGTTGTACCAACAAGTACCGGCCGACCTTCTTTAACAAGTTTTACGATCTCTTCAATCACATTATTATATTTTTCCCTTTTTGTTTTGTATACCAGATCATTTTTGTCATCACGAATAACCGGCTCGTTGGTCGGAATAACCACAACATCCAGCTTATAGATATTCCAGAATTCACCCGCTTCAGTTTCAGCAGTACCGGTCATCCCGGCCAGCTTTTTATACATCCTGAAATAATTTTGCAGGGTTATCGTGGCAAAGGTCTGGGTTGCCGCTTCCACCTTTACATTTTCTTTTGCTTCAATTGCCTGGTGTAATCCGTCTGAGTACCTTCTGCCTTCCAGTATTCTCCCTGTTTGTTCATCCACGATCTTGACTTTGTTTTCCATGACCACATATTCAACATCATTTTCAAACAGTGTGTAAGCTTTTAACAATTGGTTTACTGTATGAACACGTTCAGACTTGACAGCATAATCCTGAAGAAGCTTATCCTTGGCTTCAAGTTTTTCTGCCGGGGACAATCCGGATTTTTCAAGTTCAGCTATTTCACTGCCGATATCCGGCAGAATAAAAAACTGGGAATCTTCAGCAGTAGATGTGATCAGGTCATGTCCTTTATCGGTCATTTCTATCGAGTGATTCTTTTCATCAATAACAAAATACATCTCTTCCGTGACTTTGGGCATGTTTTTGCTGTTGTCCTGCATATAAAAATTTTCTGTTTTATGTAACAGAGATTTATTACCTTCCTCACTCAATAATTTGATCAGTGCTTTATTTTTTGGTAATCCTTTGAATGTTTGAAGTAAATGAAAACCGGCCTTTTCTAAATCCCCATCCTGCAATTCGCGACGGGCATCGGCAAGGACTTGGGTTACAAGTTTTCGCTGGGCTTCAACCAGCCTCTGAACTTTAGGCTTGTATTCCATGAACTGCTGGTTCTCACCATGAGGTACAGGACCCGAGATGATCAATGGAGTCCGTGCATCATCAATAAGCACGGAGTCCACCTCATCGACAATAGCATAGTTATGTTTTCTCTGGACAAGGTCAGCAGGACTGATGGCCATGTTATCCCTCAAATAATCAAAACCGAATTCATTGTTTGTCCCATATGTAATATCGGCATTATAAGCCTTTCTTCTGCTATCAGAATTGGGTTGGTGTTTATCAATGCAGTCAATCCTGAGTCCATGAAACTCATAAATCGGCCCCATCCACTCGGCATCTCTTTTCGACAAATAATCATTGACTGTAACCAGATGCACTCCCCGTCCGGTTAAAGCATTCAGAAAAACAGGTAATGTTGCTACCAGGGTTTTTCCTTCTCCGGTCGCCATTTCAGCAATTTTACCCTGATGAAGCACAACGCCCCCGATCAGCTGAACATCGTAATGTACCATGTCCCAGGTTATCATATTTCCTCCTGCCATCCATTGATTGTGCCAGTATGCCTTGTCACCTTTAATCTCGATGCTGTCACGCATGACGGCAAGATCCCGGTCATAATCCTTCGCTGTTACCTCCAGTTTTTCATTTTCTTTGAACCTGCGTGCAGTATCCTTCACAATGGCAAATGCTACAGGTAATACATCCTCCATGACCTTTTCGAGTTTTTCATCTATCTCTTTTTCAACTCTATCAATCTGGTCATACATCTTTTCCATTTCATCAACATCAATCTCTCCCGATTCAATCATCTTTCTTATTGAATCAACTTCATTTTGCTCCTCTTTTATATAATCATGGATGATCTTCCTGATCGTTTCTGTTTCATTCCTGAGCTGATCATTA
>CAZGOR010000463.1:0-2924 GCA_964527875.1 uncultured Bacteroides sp.
TATTACTCTATCTCTGAGATGTATCGCATCAAAAAGGAGCAGTTTGACACCCGGTACGGGGATCTTGTCTATACTGCAATGGTGAATTACAACCGTACTGCCAATCAAGCCTTTGATTCCCTGTTTTATGCTTTCGATGATTACGCTCGCCAGATGATCATCCAAAGAGAACAACTGTTATCAGATATGGATGAAGAAGCATTCAAACAGACTATCTTAAATGAATTCTCAGTTATATTGAACAGTCAGAAAAGACCTGATGAATTTGTCCGGCAGTTTCTTGAAAACCAGGATGCAGAAACAGATTTCAGATCAGGATATTATATCCATGAATTATACCTGATTAATTTTGATGAACTCTACCCGGTATATACAGACACCACTCAATCTGAACAATATGTACTATCAGAAGCTCTCCAGGCTTATTCCTATACCTCCGAGGGAAATTATTACAGGATTGGTTATGATTTTTATATCGATTTCACCCATAAATCCCGCATTATTTACAGGGAAATGATCGTTACCCTTATACTCGCTTTTATTACGATCCTGATCGTGAGCATTGTTTTCTACCTTACCGTGAAAAACATGCTCCTTCAGAAGAAATTATCAGACCTGAAGACAGATTTCATAAACAACATGACACACGAACTCAAAACACCATTATCAACTATTGCAGTGGCGACCTCATCCCTGAGTGATGAAAAATTTCTTAAACAGCAGGAAAGAGTTAAAGAAATCTCTGCCCTGATTAAAAAACAGAACCGCCACCTGACACAACTCATCGACCGGATACTCGACATCAGCATCTGGGAAAAAGACCAGGTGAGACTGGAGAAAAGATCCGTGCATATACTTGAATTCTTTAAAGAGAGACTCGAATCTTTGAGGATTGAATACAGGGACCTGGGACTAAAAATTCATGATGAATACGATCTGGATAAAGACTATGTTAAGCTGGACGAAGTGCACATGACTACAGTACTGAATAACCTTCTTTCAAATGCTGTAAAATATTGCGACAAGACACCCGAAGTATTTGTAAAAGTTTCTGTTACTGATTCTCTTTCGTTCCAGATAAAAGATAATGGTATCGGGATCAGCAGGGAAGAACAAAAATATATCTTTGATAAATTTTACCGCTCGGGTCATGGGGATTATAAAACAGTCAAAGGACTGGGACTGGGATTATATTATGTTAAACAGATCATCGCAGCCCATGGTGGTGAGATCTTTGTAAACAGTCAACCGGGTAAAGGAACTGCATTCAACATTCATATACCATTGAACAATGAACATTCTGCTGGCAGAAGATGATACAGACCTGCGCAATATACTGACGCAGTATCTTGAACTACAGGACTTCACAGTTTTTTCAGCTGAAAACGGACAGGTGGGGTTTGAAATCTTCAGGTATGAACACATTGACCTGTGCATTCTTGATGTGATGATGCCTGTGATGGACGGATTTGTCCTGGCACAGAAGATCAGGAAAATTGACAACTTTATGCCGATCATCTTCCTCACTGCAAAAAACCAGAAAGCAGATAAAATCAAAGGTTTAAAAATTGGTGCCGATGATTACATCACCAAACCCTTTGAAGTTGAAGAACTTATTCTACGAATTAAAAATCTCCTCAGACGTTCCGGCAGAACTGATGGAGAAATCCTTTCAATAGGCCGGTTTGAGTTCAGGACTGATGAATTAACTTTAAAAGGATATGGACATGAATACCAATTGACACTCAAAGAAGCCGAACTACTAAAGTATCTGTTTAAAAACAGTAACAGGGTCATGAAGAGGGAGCATTTGCTGAAGAAATTATGGGGTGATGATGACTATTTCCTGGGCCGCAGCATGGATGTTTTCATCTCCCGCCTTCGTAAATACCTTCAGCCTGAAAAAACGGTGTCGATCGATAATATACGGGGGGTGGGGTTTATACTGAGGGTTGATGAGCGAACATAGGGTTATTTATTGCCTGTTGTCGGTTATCTGTTATCGGTTGTCGGTTATCTGTTATCGGTTGTCGGTTATCTGTTATCGGTTGTCAGTTGTCAGGTATTAAGAATTTTAAGGTAAAT
This sequence comes from uncultured Bacteroides sp., assembly GCA_964527875.1. Lineage (GTDB taxonomy): Bacteria > Bacteroidota > Bacteroidia > Bacteroidales > SM23-62 > LJUQ01. Next base: position 2,086 of record CAZGOR010000463.1, read on the forward strand.
GTAATTTTTTTTGATTTTTAAGACCGATATTTTGGTATAAGTTGGATAAAGGATTAAAGAATGTTTAACCTTAATCCAATTTATTATGTCAACTGTTAAAAGATTCGAAGATCTTGAATGCTGGAAAAGCGCAAGAAGATTATGCAAATTATTCTATAAACTAACAAGAAAGGAAAAGTTCTCGAAGGATTTTTCCCTGGTAGATCAGGTAAGAAGTTCTTCCGGTTCCACAATGGATAATATAGCAGAAGGATTTGACAGAGGCGGTAACAAAGAGTTCAATCACTTTCTTTCAATTTCAAGAGGTTCCGTTGGGGAACTGAAATCCCAACTGTACAGAGCCCTGGATCAGGAATATATTAATGATCAGGAATTTCATGAAACCTATTCTCTTGCTTCACTTACAGGAAAACAAATATCCGGATTAATGACATATCTCAAAAACAGCAGCAGAAAGGGATTCAAATACCCCTGATCTCAAAAACCGACAACCGACAACTGACAACAGACAACCAATACATCGAATTCACAAAATTCGTTGGAATAATTTTATAACTATGTGAGAATAAGAACTTAAAATCTTAGTTTAACGACCGTCCCCTTCCCCGGTTCAGAGTCTATACTAATTCCCCCTTTATGCATTCTCATGATCTGCCTGCACAGACTTAAACCAATACCGGATCCACCTTCTTTGGTGGTATAAAAAGGGACAAATATCTGCTCCCGGGCTTCAGGATCAATGCCAACTCCATTATCCTTTACTCGTATCACTTTGCGTTGTTCCTCATCCACATAATATCCTACTTCAATGAAAGGATTATTAAGATTTTCCAATGCTT
>CAZGOR010000464.1:0-2916 GCA_964527875.1 uncultured Bacteroides sp.
TATTTTCATTTTTATTGCAATGTCATATGACATTAATTCCAACCGGACACATTCAATATCGTTGGAGAAAGGAAGTTTTATTCAAAATTTCACGATATTTTCTCCAGCAAAACAACCGCGTAGGCTGCAACACCCTCCTCTCTGCCGGTAAAACCGAGCTTTTCTGTAGTGGTAGCTTTGACAGAGATGTTGGCAGGATCAGTCTTCAAGATATCTGCCAGTGTTTGAACCATAGATGGAAGAAGTGAAGCAATTTTGGGTTGTTCCAGGCAGATTGTGGAATCGGCCTGTATGAATTGATAACCTTGCTGATGGATGATTCCATTTGTTTTGTCGAGAAGGATTTTGCTGCTGATACCTTTGAATTCCGGGGATGTATCCGGGAAATGGGTTCCGATATCGCGAGCGCCTGATGCTCCCAGCATGGCGTCGATGATAGCATGGATGAGTGGATCACCATCGGAATGGCCCACACAACCTTTATGCCATGGGATTTCAATGCCTCCGATTACCAGTTTATGGCCTGCTTCCAGACGGTGAACGTCAAACCCGAAACCAATACGGAGGCTCATCAGTCCCCCCTGTTAAATTTGTTAAATTCGAATGCAAGGGTAAAGCGAAGGGTATTGGCAAGCGGGTTGTTTTGTTTTACCGGGATCAGATATGAGAAGTCGAGACTGAATACATTCAGTTTAACACCGATACCGGCAGTGAAAAATTTCCGGTTGCCTTTGGTTGCATGTTCATGAAAGTAGCCGGTACGGATTGCAAATTGTCCACGGTACCAGTATTCAATGCCGGCAGAAATCATGATCTCGTTCAGTTCTTCGCGCAGTATGCTGCGTGTTCCATCTTCAAGCAGCACACCCGGGGCATCCCAGAAAGAACGGATCATCCCGAAAGGGACAGAAACATCCGGATCTTTTCCGTGTTCAATAATCATATTTCCGTCCTCATCCAGAAGTGTCGAGCCAGTGATTGTATCAACTGCATATATCGGGGGTGTCGGTACAAGGAGTTTGTTGATATCAGCTGTGAAGGTCAGTGAATTATGTTCGTCGAACCATGTTGTCAGAGCCCCTCCCAGCCTTAAATTGATGGGAATAAAAGCCTCCACCTGGTTCTCTGAATAAGTGATCTTATTACCCATATTGGCAATATTTACACCGAAAGCCATCTGAGATTTTTTATCTGATATAGAAATATCATTCTGGTAATAGAAAGCCAGGTCACCAGCAAAAGCCTTTCCTGCCTTTGATTCAGCACCCCCGACATAATTGCCGCCTGTAAGATCGGAACGTAAAAAACGAAAAGCAACAGCTCCGGATAAATGATCTGTAAGCAGACGGGAATATCCCATGTCTACGGCAAACTCGTTCGGATTAAATTGCCCCTGGCTCTGTCCGTATACATTGGTAAAGACAATCATACCCAACGAAAAATAACGCAGTGAACCGCTGATCACCTGTTTGTCACCAACTTTTTTATAAGCTGCGAGATAAGCCAGATTAATGTCACCGATCAGTTTTCTGAGCCAGGGTGTATAGGAAACCGATACCCCGCCATCTCCTTTGATAAAAGGGTACTTGGCCGGATTCCAGTGTTGTGAATTAATATCAGGCGATGTGGCCACACCGGCATCACCCATTGCACCGGCCCTTGAATCGGGAGCAATGGTAAGAAAAGGAACCGTTACCTGGATGGCATTCAGCTGCTGGCCTGTAGAGATCACCTGATTGCCATTTTGTGAATAAGCGTGTTCATACACTCCGGTCAGAAGAATAAATAGGGGAAGAAATATTAATAATCTCAGATTTATCATCTATTGAAAGATTATATGCGACAAATTTAAATAAATTAACGTGTTTTTGTGATTAAATCGTTTAAATAACTCAAAATGCCGGTTGCAGGTTATTTTATATCAATTCATTGTAATTGAATTTAATCTTGAGAATATAGATTAAAGTTAAAAATGTTTGAATCAATTTGCATTTCTTATTATTTAACCACAAAGGAACACAAACCTGCCTGCATCGCCTTCGCGAAGCTACGGCAGAGCGAGGCCGGCAGGCAGGGGATAACACAAAGTAACACAAAGGAGTCTGGTTTTGAACCTTGGGATTCCTTTGTGAAGACCTTTGTGTACCTTTGTGGTTTAAAAATTTTATTTTTTTCTGGTACAAAATATGATGATGATCCAAAGTTAAAAACACCTCGGTTAATTTACTTTTTAACGAATAATTTATCTTAATATTACCAGTTTCTCGAATTTTTCGATGGTTTCGCTGCTGTCTGTCCTTACTTTAAGGCGGTAGATATATACCCCCCGGCCAATCCGGCTGCCGAAATCATCCAGTCCGTTCCATTCAATGGGCCCGCATCTGTATCCTGTTGCAGTGGCATGTCTTTCAAGTGTTTTGACAAGTTTTCCTGATACGGTGAAAATCTGTATCAGGATATCAAGTTCACTTCCGGGCCGGTTATGTTCAAAATAAAATGAAGTATGCGTGGTGAAAGGATTGGGATAATTGATAATATTTTTCAGGACGAAATCTTCTGAGGAGGTCACCACAAATTCAGTATAATTTTCAGAGGAATTATTGTATGTATCCCAGACTTTCACTTTCAGATTATGGGGGCCCTCCTCGAGGTTTCTGAAAGGGTAAATGATTTTCCCGCTCTGGTAACTGTCTTTATCTGATTCATAATAGTCATTGAGTACGATGGGATTGACGGCGTTTTCATCCAGTATGGCAGTAATATCATGACCAATGCCACTGCCAATGGTATTGATCCCGCTGCTATCATTCACATATACAAGCAATCTGGGATTTTTATCTGTTGTTCCGCCAAATACAAAGTTGTCATCGTTCATATAGATCCTGATCTCAGGCCCTTCTGTATCATCCGGGATGG
>CAZGOR010000465.1:0-2913 GCA_964527875.1 uncultured Bacteroides sp.
CCATCATTGATTCCTTTTTCGACAGCAGGGATGCCCTGATACATCCATTCGGGTGCCGGAGCACCTTTAAGATAATGATCAAAGAATTGCATCATTCTGATACTCAGGTCAACGCGGTTAGGCCACTTCGTCAGGTTATGTTCTTCATTATTATAAACCAGCATCCAGGCAGGTTTATTGAGTCTCCGCAATGCCACGAAAAGTTCAATACCCTGATACCAGGGAACCGCCCCATCATTATCATTATGCATAATAAGCAATGGCGTTTCTATTTCAGGGACATGAAAGAGTGGAGAGTTCTCAAGGTAGAGTCCGGTTCTTTCCCATAATGTCCCCCCTATCCTGCTTTGTGCTTCTTCATATTGCCACATCCTGCTCATGCCTGATCCCCAGCGTATACCTCCATAGGCACTGGTCATATTTGACACCGGTGCACCTGCCATGGCTGCAGCATAAGGATTGATCCGTGTGACCAGGTAAGCAACCTGGTATCCTCCCCAGCTCTGTCCCTGGATAGCCATGTGATCCCTGTCGATAAAATCGAAGCGGTCAGCCATGGCTACTGTTCCGCTCACAACACAATTGTAAGCGCTCTGACCGGGATAACCATTTTTGTAATAAATGTCCGGAATAAAAACAACATAACCGTTACTTACACAATACGGGATGTTGATTGTTGAACGGCTTGGTGTAGGTATGCGGTGACTGTAAAGAGTTTGTGACATTTTCTCATAAAAATATACCAGCATGGGATATTTTTCATCCTTTTCCATTTGCTCAGGAGTATAAAGGATCCCATCTAGAAGCTCATTATCATAAGATATCCAGTGCACAAGGCGTGCATCCCCCCATAAATATTTTAACGATTGTGGATTGGCATTTGATATTTTCTGATAACCGGAAAATGACAGATCACTTGTATATAAATCAGGATATTCCCTGAAATTACCACGCGACCAGATCAAAACATCCTCATATCTGGATTTGACAGGTGATCGATAGCTATAAGAACCTGAAATCAACACAACAGGATCACCCTGCAACAACGGACTGGAAGAATAAAAACCTGTTTCCTTTGTATTTTCATTATAACTGCCTAGGAACAAAGGTTCTTTAAGTGATATATAATATTCTTCCCTGTCAATCTTCTGATAACGGAACCGTGTCTGTGTTTTTCTACCATAACTGTTAGTCAGGTTAAGTGGTTTGTATTTTCCTGTCAGGTCAATTTTCCAAATATCATACCTGTCGTAGATAAAAACGTACCGGTCATCGCCCGACCAGCCTGCAAAACCATAAGGATATGGATTGCCAGGTTCATCAAAGGTTTCTTCATAAAAATGAACAGGTAACTCACGGGTCAGTGAAATCAATCTGTCTTCAGCAATATCATGGGCATACCAGCTGCTATCACCTGTCTCGTACCATAAAATATATTTTCCATGGGGAGACAGATCAACAATTGAGGATTTCTTTCCCAATACAAGTGTCTTTTCACCTGTAAGGGCATTCATAAGATAAACATCCCGATACCAGGATGCCTCCCAGGAAATCAATTTTCCGTAAGGTTTTCGGGCAAAACCAAGCAATACATCTCCATTGCCTTTATGCAATGTTTTTGTTTCCTCTACTAATTCATCGGCCAGCTGTACCATATTTACTTCTTTTAAATGATACACTGCCAGGTATGTACGTTTTTTCTCACTATCCAGTCTCTTTTTTTGCATTGGCTGGAGTAATGTATCTTTCCAGTTCCAGATATCCACATGAAATTTCTCCTCCTCAAGCAAGGTGTCCTTTTTTTCCTTTTCAGGTTTTGGAGCTGTACCGAAGAAAAGTTTCGTTCCATCACCGGAGAACCAGAGATTCCCATGTTTGCTGATACCCCATTCGGCTGGCATTCCGGCAGAAAGTGTATCAATGATTTTGTTCGTCTTTTCTTCGGAGGCATCCCACTGGTACAAATCATACCCTACAATTTTCGATGTATCATGATGATAAAGAAATGCCATTTGTTCTCCCGGTTCATCAAGCGCAAGCTGAGGAATTTTACCCTGAGCATTAAAAACTGAAAGAAGCTTTTCCCTATCTGTATCAAAAAAAGAAACCGTACTCACAGGAATGGTATCACTGCTTTCCTGAACAAATCCAAAAGCATTACCCTGCCTTGAAACTTCATAAGAAACAACATGATCATAACTATAAGTTTTGTTGCTGAGAGGATGAATAATGACAAGTTTGCTTCCTCTGGCTTTTGCTTCTGGTTTATTTACGAGGGTTGTATCGGTTAATGCAGTATCAACCTTTGTGGTATCCTTTGCTTCATGATGTTGAAAGATAAACCACTCTGCACCGTCTTCAGGAACCTTAAATGATTTGACTTCAGGAAATTTAACCGGTTTACTGCCATCAATCAACCAGATACCCAGAGAATCTTCCGGTATTTCATCTTTCTTTTTTTTGTCTTTTTTAGCCTGCCGAACGACAGCATATTGAGGTTTGATTTTAAAAACAAGGAACTCAGATTTATTGGAAAATACAGGATCATATCCCCGCGGGATAGAATCGATACTGTTCTCCTTTATATTAACAAGATACAAAAATCCATCGCCCCTCTGGGGATTGATTTCATAAGTCACCCACCGGCCGTCATTTGAAATTTTGGCATTCGCAATGGCTTTCCAGCTTTCATAAACAGAATGGTCAAGGGGAATCTTTGTTTGTTGAGCATGGATCAGTATATGGCTGCAAAAAAAGAATATGACCATCAAAGCATAATTGATTATATAAAATCTTTTCATCATTGGTTGAATTTAAAACCTCAAAGATAATTTTTTATCTTGAAGCATGGAGCATGAAGCATGGAGCATGGAGCATGAAGCATGAAGCATGGAGCATGGAGCATGGAGCATG
>CAZGOR010000466.1:0-2891 GCA_964527875.1 uncultured Bacteroides sp.
TACCTGCAAAAAAGATACGAAATCCAGATATTGGATTGTTATACCAATAAAACCTATGTGAATGGTCAGACTGCATCTGTTTACAAGCAATATGCACCGCTTGTAAATGCCTGTAAACCAACTGGTGAATGGCAGTCTTATGATATCATTTTTATGGCTCCCAGGTTCAATGAGGATGGTACTCTTCATACACCCGCTACTGTCACAGTACTGCATAATGGTGTTCTTGTGCAGAATCATGTTACAATTCAGGGGACTACCGAATTTATTGGATTACCGGAATATGAGCCTCATGACCTCAAACAGTCTCTCATGCTTCAGGATCATGGGAATCCGGTGAGTTTCAGGAATATATGGGTAAGAGAGCTTTGATTTCGAACACTCATCGGATGACTCTGAGTCATCCGATGAGTTTCTGACATAATAGTCAATCTTTCCGGTAAATATATCCTGTGGTTACCAGGAATCTCGCCCGAACATACAGTTAGGTAAGGGCGGGCATGGTATGAACCATACCATCCACACCCTTAACCACTTATTCCCTTAGCCTTAGCCTCAGCCTTCTTATTATACGACTTTTTTATCCACCGGGTCCCAATATACTTTACGGTTCTCACGATAAGCTATTGTTGCCATGTGAGCGGTGATGGCTTCCTGGAATCCTTTGTCAATATTGCAGCTTGGTTGGCGTCCCGAGCGGATACAATCAAGCCATTCTTTTATATGAAGATGGGTGGTATCAACCCTGACCCCATCTCTGTAAGTATAAAGCAATCCTCTCCCGACGAAATATTTTTCAGTAGCTGTAGTTACAGCATCCACTTTTTTTCGTCCGGGAATATATGAAAATAATGGAATATCTGATTTAATGATACCTTTTTTAATCAGTTCTTTATACCTGGTAGATTCACTATCTGCCCAGACAGTGAGCATTTGTCCGACTTCCATATGAGCATCATGTCCCATTATAACTTTTCCCCTGGAACGATTGCTGGCCAGAGTGGCAGTATACAGGAATGTCAGATCCTGCTCCGGATATTCGTAAGTTACCTGGAATGTGTCAGGAACTTCCCGTCCATCCTGGTAATAATAAATCCCTCCGGAAGATACAGCTGATCGGGGTATACCAAGTTCAAGGATCTGGTTTATAGAATCGTATTCATGGGTAAGAAGATCGCCGGATAAACCGGTACCGTAATCCCACCAGCATCTCCAGCGGAAAAATCTTTCCAGGCTGAACGGGTGTTGTGGAGCATTTCCCAGGAATTGTTCCCAATCGATATTGTGTGGCCCTGCTTCCTCATCAATATCATATACCCAGGCTCCGTTTGGTGAATTACGGTTTGTGGCAACCTCAATAAGAGTAATAGGGCCTAGTATATTTTTGTTAACTACCTCCCTTGCCTTATTATAGCTTGCTGTCTGCCTTCCCTGATGTCCAAGTTGAAAACAGATGTCACTTTTTTTAATGATATCTGTCATTTTAAATGCCTCTTCAACGGTCCTTGTCATGGCCTTTTCACAATATACATGTTTTCCCGCACGCGCCGCATCGATACTCATTTGTGTATGCCAGTGGTCAGGGGCGGCAATAATAACAGCATCAATATCGTCGGCCTGAAGAAGATTCTTATAATGAAGGTATCTTTTGGCTTTTGGAATAATATTCCCATCACTGCCCTGCTTGTCGACATTTCCTGATGCCAGTAAAGCCCTTTCAGCCCTGACATCATAAACATCACAAATTCCGTTTATTTCAATATTAAGATCTTCCTGCTGGAGGAAATCCTCATAACGCTTATCGTTCGGATTGAGCTGTGCTTCTTTTTTCCATGCATCTAACCGCGAAGGAACAGCAAATCCGGCTGAACGAAGTAGTTGTTCACCTCTTATACCAAATCCAATGATCCCAAGCCTGATCTTTGGATCTTTCGGTACCTTTATGTCAGTCTTTGATAATTTGGTACTGACATTCAATTCATTGAAAATTGTTTTGTTAAAAAGGTGGTCTTTACGGTGTTTATGCCACCACGCCAATAAAACAGCTCCTAAAAAAGGGACAGTTGCAAGGCCTTTCAGCATATCCCTTCGTCCTATCCGTGAACTCTCATTGCTATTTTCTTTTGTCATGATATAAATCTTTTATATAGTTTATTCCTGTGCTGATTGTTTGAAAATAAACCGGTCGATTCCTATAATTCTTTCAGTTGGAAAAAGATACAGGGCCCACATGGCTATTAATTGTATTAATGTTTTGTTAATAATGAGATAATTACCTTCACTTGGAATGGCATACTGCAATCCTGCTAAAGGAGGGTGGCTAAGGTAGTAAAAAGCAAGAAGGATAATTCCGGTAACAGCCGCGATACGTGTAAATAGCCCCAGGATCAGTCCAAGTCCTATCAGTATCAGTCCCCAGATATTTAAAAAATCAACTACTGAAAGAACGGATTGATTTGCAGCCATTGCATGATAAAGACCTGAAAATATCCATTTAGAGTCCATCAGGTATCCCATGGCACTCCAGTCAGGATCGGCTAACTTGGACAATCCTTCATAAAAGAAATTCCAACCGATAGCTACTCTCAAAAATACCAGTGATGTTAACTGCCAGTTTGAGTAGGATTTAATACCCCAATTTGTCATGATTCTGCGTTTTTGTGATTCATGTGAATTAAAACAAGGCCGGAAATTAATAAATTAACATGAATTCAATGGTAAAAAATATTAACAAAATAGACCTGACTAATAAGATCGTACTGTTTTATCACCAACCTGCCAGTCGACTGGAATGAAAACGGGGAATCTTCCATCCGGTTATCTGAGTAGTTATTTAAAGCATTACTAATGACTTTTTCGTTTCAATTTGATATGATTATAAATAACACCTG
>CAZGOR010000467.1:0-2865 GCA_964527875.1 uncultured Bacteroides sp.
TCTGTGAAAACTCTGTGGACTCTGTGGTTTATACTACTTTTTAGACAGTCTCTTAAATATTTCTCAGCGTCTCAACAAGAAAATCAAAAAACTTTTCAACTGATCCTATATGAACTTTTTCATCGGGTGAATGCGGAAACCTGATGGTTGGTCCAAACGAGATCATATCAATTCCTTTGTAAACATCACTAATGATACCACATTCGAGCCCGGCATGAATCACTTTTACTTCCGGTACTTTGCCAAACATACTTTGATATACCTTCTTCATGATACCAAGTATAGGAGAATTCACATCCGGCTTCCATCCGGGATATGATCCGTCATGTACCACCTCAGCTCCAGCGAGTTCAAGTACACACTGAACAGCTAATGACAGATCTTCTTTCGCTGAATCAACTGAACTTCTGAGCAGGGAGAGTATTTCTATATTCTTATCGCCGGAATCAACGATCGCAAGATTAGTAGATGTTTCAACTATACCAGGCATATCGGAACTCATCCTGATCACTCCATTGGGAATGCCATATATAGCCTTAAATAATTTTTCCTGTGTATCCCGGTCGATCAAATAATCCGGAACTTCAGTGGGCATTGCAATAAATTTCATATCTGATTCAACAGAACCGAATTCTAATCTGAATATATCCTGGTATTTTTCAACCGCATCAACAAACTCTTTTTCATAAGTAAAAGGTATGGTCACTGTTGCAAATGATTCCCTTGGTATTGCATTTCTTAAGCTTCCTCCTTCAATACTGGCCAGTCTCATTTCATAATGTTTTCCGGCATGATACATAAAACGGTTCAATAACTTATTCGAATTTCCGCGCCCGAGATGGATATCTAATCCTGAATGTCCACCCTTAAGGCCGGTAAGCTTGAGATTGAAAGCCTTGCTGTTTGAAGATACAGTATCCTTCGAAAAGGTTAATGTTCCTGTTGTGTTCACACCTCCTGCACAACCGATATACAATTCTCCTTCATCCTCTGAATCAAGGTTTAAAAGGATTTCGCCATCAAGCAGTCCTGATTTTAAATTAAATGCACCTGTCATACCGGTCTCTTCGTCTACTGTAAACAATCCTTCCAGAGGTCCGTGTTTGATAGATCCCGATTCAAGAATAGCCAATATAGACGCGACCCCTATCCCATTATCAGATCCAAGTGTGGTACCTTTAGCTTTAACCCACTCACCATCAACATAGGCTTCAATCGGATCCTTCTCAAAATCGTGTACGGTTTCACTGTTTTTTTGTGGTACCATATCCAGATGTGACTGAAGGATTACACCCTTTAGATCTTCCATTCCTGGGGTAGCTGGTTTCTTAATGATCACATTTCCAACGTCATCAACATGTGTTTTAAGACCCAGTCTTTTACCAAATTCCCTGACAAACTCGACCGCTCTACCTTCTTTTTTTGATGGACGAGGTACCTGTGTCAGTTCATAAAATATTTTCCATACTGCTTTTGGTTCTAAATCTGTAATTTTTTGACTCATGATTTATAATTAAATGATACTTTAAATTAAAATTATAGTATTATTTATTTGGTCACAAAGGACCACAAAACTAATTTACTTTTTCACAATCAATAATATACACTTCCAACAATCAGATAAAGCCTTCTTACACTGCAACAATTGCGACCACTCCAATCAATCCGGCCATTGCATCTCCAACAATTCCCTACCCACACACTTATCACCACACTCCCCTAGCCTTAGTCTCAGTCTTAGCCTCCCTGTATAAACAGGTTACCATTTCACACGCTTTATTCATCACTCACACCAACCGGGGATGGAAAACTGAGAACAGAGAACTATTCTCTCTCAGCTTTATCCTGCACTATCATTCCGGTTTTTCTCCTGAAGGCAACTCCAGTCCATATTTCTGACGGCTGTCTGCCTGGCGAAGTTTAAATGCAAGGAATATTGAGATGATACCACAACCAACAAGTATAAGTATAGGTATGGTATAATCATACATCATTTCCCCTGCACGTATGGCTTCAAGATTTGGTTTATTTACTAGGTCAAGTACGGCACCGATTCCCCAGAAAAACAATCCCAATCCCCAGTTCTGAACTGTAAACATCGTTGCATATGCTGTTCCGAGCCGGCTTTCAGCAACAATCTTGGCAACTGAAGGCCACATAGCAGCAGGCACCAGGGAAAATGCAATGCCCAGACTCAAAAGTCCCAGGTATCCAAGCACCTGACTGTTAAATACTGAAAGTGATAAATGAGCAAAAATAAGCAAGAATGATCCAAGGATCATCAGTGATGCAGCTTTGCCTTTCCGGTCAACAATATTACCAAAAATAGGCGTAAAAAGGATTGTGCCAAGAGGAAGCAGGCTTGCTGTTTTCGGGCCATTCTGAAGCCATATACCCAAAGTTTTTCTGAGGGATAAAATAAAAATGGCAAAAACGGTTAAAATAACAATGATAAATATTATTTTCCCGCTGAGTTTTTTAATATTGGCTGGCCCGAGAGAGAATCCCACACCAAAAAGAAAAAAAGCTATCAGAACACTTGCATTTCCCAGAACTGCACTACCAAATAAGATCACGGAGCCTCCTTCAGCAGGCAGGTCATAGGTAAAACCAAATTTATTAACAAGCAGATCCGGTGCATACTGCATAAATGGAAAGACAGCAGCATAAAATGTTACGCATAACAGAGCAATATATATAAAGGAAGTATTGGAAAGGAGCTTGAAAAGATCTGAAAACTTAAATTCCTCTTCCTCTCCAGTTTGCTGCTGTTCAACCTGCTTGTCAATCCTGACATCAAAAATGAGATATATTATAAAAACAATCAATGCCAATCCGATTAAAGTAGCCGCAAAATTTACTGCA
>CAZGOR010000468.1:0-2860 GCA_964527875.1 uncultured Bacteroides sp.
TACATTCATATTTGTTAAATATCGTTTATTTTTATATATTTGTAATAAACTGATGAACAGTTATATGTATAAAATAGTGTTAAATACTTAATGACTCTCATGTTAAATAATCCATAAATATTCTGTTAAATGGCGATGCCTGAATTCAAACCATATCCACTTAAGTTAGTATACCCTGAATTTGATTCTCCTGTGACAGATCTGGTAATTGAACTGGATTACCTCAGGAAAAAAGAAGTTGCTGTCACCTTCCATCCGGAAATTTTCAAACAGCTGAAACATATTTTCCATACGCTTGAGAGTATCGGTTCTGCACGGATCGAGGGGAACAACACAACCATTGCTGAATATATTGAAACCAAGATAGAGGAGGGTGGTCCGAGAACACCGGATATTCAGGAAATCATCAATATGGAGAATACGATGGCCTTTATTGAAGAAGTCATTGATGAAACCTCAATAGACCGGACATTTGTGAGTGAAATCCACAAACGGATTGTTGAGGGATTACCACTTCCTCCCAATGGTGAGGGAGATATTTATCCTGGAAGGTACCGCCAGGAAGAAGTCAGTTTAGGTGGTGCTGCACATCTTCCTCCTCCCCCCTGGGATGTGAATCGATATATGGAAGAACTGTTTGATTTTATCAAATCGAATGATCCTCCAAAATATGATCTTTTGAAATCAGCTATTGTACATCACCGGTTTGTCTGGATACACCCATTTACTAATGGTAATGGGAGGGTGGTGAGAATGATTACCTATGCCATGCTTATCAAACAGGGATTTCGCGTGAATGTCGGACGAATCATCAATCCTTCGGCTGTTTTCTGTTCTGACCGTAATTTGTATTATCAATACCTTTCTAAAGCTGATACAGGCAAAGAGGAATATATCTTTGAGTGGTGCCGATATGTCCTGAAGGGTTTGAAGGAAGAAATTGAAAAGATTGACCGTCTGGCAAATATTTCCTTCCTCTCAGATAAGATACTGGTACCTGCCATTGATTATGCCGCAAAAAGAAAATATATTTTCGGCCTTGACGCCCGTATGCTGAAGGTGGCTGCTGAAAAACAGGAGATTCAGGCATCTGACTTTAAAAATATCTTTCAGGGTAAGCTTCCCCAGGAAGTGTCAAGACAGATAAGACGGTTGCGTGAAATGAAAATGCTTGCTCCTGTTCAGGAAAATGCAAGAAAATATATACTGAAATTCAATAATAATTATCTCCTCAGAGGTATCATCTATGCTATGGCTGAGGAGGGATTGTTACCTGTCAGGGATGAATAGGTCGAACCTGTTCCGGATCAAATTCTTTAGGATGGGCACCAAATGTTGATAGGCTATTAAGGCTTTGCATGGAAGCAATAATATTCGAAGGTACCTTCTTTTCTCTATTCAGTATATCAATAATACCTTTGAGTGGTTCAGTTTTACGGGGTCTTTTAAGTTCTTTTTCACACAGATCGGTGATGATAACTTCAAGGCATCTCCTTGAATAGAGCAGAACCATGTTCTCATCATCAGCTTTAATCAATCGTCCCAGTTCCTTCTCCAATTCAGGAAACCTGCCTTTTATAGAAGTATATAATGTTTGGAGTTCTTTTATTTCGGCTGACCAGATCTGCATTGCCTGGAATATTTAAATGGGAAATATGGATTCTTGACAGAAGCGAAATTAATGTATTTACTGTCAGGAATTTATCTTTGATATTGAGAGTGTTGACAATATAAAATTAATATAATTCCAATTTAAAATCAAATAAATAAGAAGGCTAAGGCTGAGGCTAAGTTCGTGAGACTGGCATTTTGAGAACGAAGTGAATCAAAATGCTTAGTCGAATCCTGACAAGTCGGGAATATCGCAACGTATCGGGGGCTAAAGAAGAGTTCTGAGAACTGTATGCTGAGTGTTGAGTTCCGCCGCCTGCCCCGAGAACTCGGGGGCTGCTAACTGGCAGCAATAGTGACGGAGGGTGAGATAGAAAAGTCCGCCTGCCTGCCTGTCGGCAGGACAGGCAGGGTTGTCAACCGGATATACTCAACAACTCAATAACAGTATCTAAAATCAATGCTGGACACCTGTAATTGGGAGATCCCGAAACAAGTTCGGGATGACCTGTTTCACCTTTTTAACATATATGATAGAGAGGAAGTACAAAGCAGAAGGCTTCATTTATCCACGCCATATTGTACCACGATTTTTTTCTTAAGATTTATATTGAAATCAATATTTTTAAGGAATTACTCAGCGAGAATCCGGTATAATTCAAGATTCAGGTAGTAATGATGACCTTCGATTACTTTTTGCTCCAACACCTGCAAATCACATAACCTGTTGAGATAATCTCTTGCTGTATTTTCTGCATAAATTCCGCCATCAACCAGATGTTTAACTTTGGTAAACGGTTGGGTAAACAAGGATTCTATCAGACTTTCAGGATTACGGAATTTTCGATCATCTTTCTTCACGAACTCCAGAATTGAATCTTTTGCAGACACAATTTCATTGATCTTATGGAATGTAACATTCGAGGTACTTTCAATAGCCCTCATCATAAACAATAACCAGTCCTTCCAGTTACCTCTTTGAGAGACTCCCATTAATCCTGAGTAGTAATCATCCTTATGGTCCAAGATATATCTGCTGTGGAACAATATTGGAATATCCAGCAGTCCTTTATTCGTCAGATAATGGATGTTAAATATACGACCTGTCCTCCCGTTTCCATCACGGAATGGATGAATGGCCTCAAACTGAAAATGAGCAATGGCCATTTTTAGCAAGTGATCGATTCTATACTGCTCATCATCATTAACAAAGTTTATAAGATTGCCTAACTTATCCTTTATTATAGTA
>CAZGOR010000469.1:0-2855 GCA_964527875.1 uncultured Bacteroides sp.
TGGGGGTTACAGGAACCAGGAGTACTGGAAACATGAGTTTATCAAGAATGGAAAGTCCCTTTCATGGGAGGAAGCCATGGCTGAATTTATTGATAAATCAGGCCGGCCCGGGCCTGCCACATGGGAAGCCAGTGATTATCCCGATGGGCAGGGTTCTGAACCTGTTGGGGAATTCCAGGGTATAAGCTGTTTTGGTTCTTACGATATGGCGGGAAATGTCAGTGAATGGTGCTGGAATGCCACACAGGCCGGCCATATTATCAGAGGCGGTGCCTGGGACGATGCCAATTATATGTATTCAAACTGGAGCCAGCTTCCCTCTTTTGACCGTTCCGCTAAAAACGGATTCCGCTGTGTCCAGTATATTGACAGAGAAAAAATTCCTGAATGGGCTTTCCAGAAAATAGAATTCAGTGAAGGAAAGGATTATTATAAAGAAGAACCCGTAGAGGAAAATATATTCAGGGTTTATAAAAACCAGTTTCTTTATGATAGTGCAGCACTTGATGCAATTATTGAAGAAAAAGATGACAGTCCGGCTGACTGGATCCTGGAGAAAATTACATTCAACGCAGCTTATGGAGAAGAAAAGGTCATAACCTACATGTATTTGCCCAAAAATGCAGATCCTCCTTTTCAAACCCTCATATTTTTCCCCGGATCGTATGCCTTTTCAGAAAAGTATGTAGTAAATAGTATAAATTCTAATTGGTTCATTGATTATTTAATAAAAAACGGTCGTGCTGTCATGTATCCTGTTTATAAAGGAACTTATGAAAGAAATGAAGACCAGGATGGGATTTGGAATTATCAAAGTCATAAATGTACCGAATGGTTGATTAAATGGACCCAAGACTTCAGCAGGTCGATTGATTACCTGGAAACCCGCTCTGATATCGACACCAGTCAGATTGGATTTTACGGGCATAGTTAGGGAGGAATCACAGGTGGAATTATTCCGGCCGTGTAAGATCGTCTGAAATTAAACATTTTAGTTGTGGGAGGATTCATGGGGAAAGCATATCCTGAAGCGGATGCCATAAATTATGTGCCAAGGATAAAAATTCCTGTATTAATGTTAAACGGGAAATATGATGTAACCTCCCCTTATGAAACAACAGTAAAACCTTTCTATGATCTGCTGGGAACCCCTGAGACAGATAAGCGCCTCTGTGTATATGAAACAGATCATTATGTTCCAAAAAATGAAATGATCAGGGAAACTTTAGCCTGGCTTGATAAGTATTTTGGTCCACCGAATCAGTGAATTTGGGGTTGTGACACAACCCCAAATGGTTCTCAATTCTAAGTTCTCGGTTCTCGGTGTGTGTGAGTCAGGGTGTGGGGCAAATAGTTCCTTGTTGCTGCCCGTATGACACGGTCAGGCGGGCGGTGTTCGTGGTTACGGAGTGTTCGTTAGTTGATGTTATGAATGTATACTCACCGGGTGACTTCAAGTCACCCGGTGAGTGATTATACAATAGAAAATTTGTACCTTTAATTATTTAAATCTATAAACCAAAATTCTTCATGTCAATCATTAAACATACAATTATGAACACAAAAACATTTATGACTTTACTTGCTTTCCTGGCTATAATCAGCTGCGATTCAAGACAATCTGTAAAGAAAGATCTGATCACCGGACTGAATACCAGAGGAGATGGACTATCCTGTAAAAAGGTTTATTTATCCGTTGATGATGAACAAATTTCCCGAAACACATTTGTCTACGGAGAACATCTTTATCTGAATTTTGACAACGTTGAAGGATTCAACAAAATTGATGGAAATGTGTTCCCGGGAATGCAGCTTTGGATTATTAATGAATCCGGGGACACGGTTATGCAAACAGGTGATATGTATGCAAATTATGCCGATGGTATCGACATATCTCCACTATTGCTAAAAGCCAATCTGCCTGTTACAAGACCTGTACATTCAAATAAGGAATACACGCTATTTATAAAGATATGGGACAAAGAAGGCGATGGGACATTTACGGTAGAATTGCCCTTCAGTGTTACAGAAAATGAGAAAATCAATATAGAAACAAACAATGCTACTTATGATGAGATATACCTGTTTTCAAAGGAAAATAACGAAGTAATCATTGATGGAGAAGCAGGTTTTGATGAAACAGTTCATATCATTTTCGAGGGATTATCGGGTTTTTATGAAGAAAATGGTAAAGTTTTCGCCGGACTTAAATTACTGGCTACAGACAGTGCACAAAATGTAATCCTTTCATATGATGATCTGCTGGAATCGTATGAAGAAACCGGTATCAATACAGATGATTTTAATACACGTATTAATGCAAGTATCACATTCACAGAAGGAGAGGTTACCAATCCGGTACTCTGTGAAGCAACCATTTTTGACAAAAAAAGCGATGCAAGTATAAAAGCAACAACCGAGCTGTTTCTGGAATAGAATGTGCAGAGAAAGCCAATATATCCATTTAATAAATGGAATAATTAATCCATGTTACAAGTTGCAGGTTTGATTCCCTCCCTGAGAAGGATAAAAATATTCAAATGCCACTAAGACATCAAATCACTAAGATTCACAAAGAATTCAATTTCAATAACTTATATTTAGTGTATCTTTGTGTCTTAGTGCTTTTGTGGTAAAAATATTACTTTTCGGAGTTGATTCAAGTTTTTAGTTATCAATGCCTAATAAAAATTCATAATCGAGATTATTAATCCGGATATTGATACAATTAATCTAAATCACTGGCTATATACATTTTAACGTTGAACTTTGAACCTGTAACTTGTAACTTGTAACCTGCAACTTGCAACCTGTAACTTGTAACCTGTAACTTGTAACCTGTAACTTGTAACCTG
>CAZGOR010000470.1:0-2851 GCA_964527875.1 uncultured Bacteroides sp.
AGACATCCGGTTGACAGCCACATCAACAACGATCACCGCATGTCCGGGTGATCCGCCTTTTATAAAGATATCACCAGGTTGGATATGGAGATAGTCAGTCCTGACCAGTTCCTGTTCAAGGGAATATGTGCCTGCATAGGTAAAAACCACATCAAGGTATTTTCTGAAAACATCATAATTATAAGACATCTTAGCCGTCCTGATCCATTTTACCTGGTTTTCATTAACATCAATCCTGTACCCGTTGGCCCATTTTGAATAATCAGCCCGGAATCCGTTTGTAAAATTGAAATGGATCAACCCATATAATTTTCTCCGGTATAAATATTCTGATCGCAGGCGTATAATTGCATCGGCACATTGCTGCAGATCTTTGTTGCCAATATCCATATCTATTACTGCAACATGAACCTTATTTCCTTTCAGTACACCAGTATAAAGATGGACATCAGACCCATGAGGTTTAAGCGGGAGGTTGCGGAGGTAAAAACCGAAAGACTCTTCCTTCAGGGATATTCTTTCGAAGTTTCCAGGCGTGAGTATTCTTTGCTTTATGGTTTTGCCATCTGGGTTGATGAAGGTTTGGAATGTTTCTTGTGTTGTGGTTGGAGATTCATTTGTTGGTTGTTTCTGTATGCATACCATTATCATTATTATGAAAGGAAGAAAAAGAGAATATAGTTTTCTCATGGATGAATTGTTAAATTCGTACAGGATAAGCAATTTAATAAATTGTCGTTAATTTAGAGATTGATCTTAATATATGTTGGTTACTTGAAGTGACGGGATTCCTCGCTGTGCTCGGAATGACTCGTTCTGAAAGATGTTTTTGGCAGTCTGTATAACATGATTATTTTTGATTGAAAGAACCAGAAGTAAAATGCCACGATCCGGGGGAAAAATCAAAAGGCCTGTTTTAACCGAAAAAGACAAGCGCAAAGCCGAAAAGGAGGCATACAGGAAAGCGCTGAAGGAATCGGGAAAGCTGTCTGTTCCGGTACATAAAGTACATAAAAACAAGAAAAAGTACGACCGAAAAAGGAACAAAAAAGGTATTGATGAGGAGCCGGAATAGAAGTTGTTTTGTATCAAGTTTAATATCAATATTTTCATTTCAATAGCACAAAATGTTATTTAATTTAATGATTGACGAGTTGTGCGATTAAATCGACAATATTGATAATTAGGAATCTGCAGAGCTCCCGAGTACTTGGCGCGGCTCTACAAAAAATTCTATGATTCAATTACTTAGCTTTTTAATTGCACAACACGTTAATGATTATCAACATATGTTGTTAATAATCTTTTTGTTAACATGAATAATTGACATCAGTAATCTCTTAATTTTGATCAGATAAAAATCCTGATTACTGATGAAGCATTTTAGACTCTTTCCGATTTTCTTCTTTTTGTTTTTTTCATGTTTGGTAAACGGGCAGTATAATAGAAACTTCAAACGCCATTTTACGGATGCACAGTATTACATGATTACTGAAGAATACCAGGAAGCGCTTAAATGTTACATGAAGCTGTTAGATCTGGATCCCGAAAACTGCAACCTTCATTATCTTGCAGGAACCTGTTACCTGAATATCCCGGGCCAGAAAACCATGGCAATCAAGCATTTTGAAAAAGCAAGTGAAAGCATTACATTAAAATATCGTGATGGTTCCTACAGGGAGAAAGATGCTCCGTATGAAACAATATACAGCCTGGCAAGAGCGTATCATATCAATTACGAATTCGAAAAAGCCATTGACCATTACATTGAGTACAGGAATAATATGTATTATACCGATTTTGCTGACATTGAATATGTTAATAAACAAATAGAGGCATGTGAGCTTGCCATGGAAATGATTCAGCAACCCATCGATGTACAGTTTGTTAAGCTGGAAGATTACCCTGTGAATTATTCAATTGATAATTACAGGGGAGTTGTTTCTGCGGATCAGTCGACAATGCTCTATATGTCTGATAAACCATATAAAAATACCATTCACATGACCCGGAACATGGATGACACCTGGTCCGAGGCAAAAATGATCAACAG
Source organism: uncultured Bacteroides sp. (assembly GCA_964527875.1). Classification (GTDB taxonomy): domain Bacteria; phylum Bacteroidota; class Bacteroidia; order Bacteroidales; family SM23-62; genus LJUQ01. Next base: position 2,054 of record CAZGOR010000470.1, read on the forward strand.
GGAGCTTGGTAATGTGCGGGATTGTTATATCACTTCTCTGTCAGCCAGCGGGACAACACTGTTCCTGGCCAAAATGGATCCATTTGATTCGGATATCTATGTCAGTAATTATGAAGATGGCCACTGGACGGAGATTCAAAAACTTCCCAGGCATATCAACACGGTTTATTATGAATCCCATGCATGTCTTTCCGCGGACGGCAGTATGTTGTATTTTACCAGTAACCGTAAAGGCGGTTATGGGGCGCTGGATATTTATGTCTCCCAGAAAATTGGTGATCATGACTGGGATGAACCTGAAAACCTGGGATCAAATATTAATACTCCATATAATGAAGACACACCGTTCTTGAATGAAGATGGTACCTTGCTTTTCTTTAGTTCCCAGGGACATGTTACCATGGGCGGGTATGATATTTTGGTTTCAACACTGATGCCTGACGGATCCTGGTCTGTCCCTGAAAATCTTGGTTATCCGGTAAATGGTCCGGATAATGAGCTTTTTTATGTACCGCTTAATGATGGTCAGGATGCATTATTTGCCATGGCCGGCAGGGAGGGCAATGAACAGGTAGGATTATACAATCTGAAATATATACCTGAACAGCCATCAGAACCGGTTGCCGATCAGTCTGTCAGTAAGATAAACCATCGCGAAAAAACGCCCAGGGAGATGGATCTTGAAAGGGAAGCCGGATCGGAAGTTCACGGGACAAAAACGGGAGAATACCTGCTGGTTAAAAATATCATGTTCGAATTTGATAAATCTAAACTGAACGACCAGGCTGAAAAAGATGT
>CAZGOR010000471.1:0-2842 GCA_964527875.1 uncultured Bacteroides sp.
ATCATCACAATAATCCGTACCAGGAAAATAATATTACTTTAAACCATAATAGAACAAAAAGAAAGCACTAATTCTCCTGAGTACTCTGGGACCACAAAGATTTCTGATTATGAACCATTGAGTTCCTTTGTGCTTTCCTTAGTATACCTTTGTGGTTAAATAACGGAATTCAAAATAAATAATTGAAATAAATGTTTAATTAAAATTATATTCAGGTGAAAAAAATATTATTCTTTGCACTGCTCGGTTTATTGTTTTTTAATACCAGCAGTTTGTTCTCGCAAAATCTAAACGCTAATACCGGTTCCTGGGGAGACCAGGGAAACGGAACGTATATTAACCCTGTTTTAAATGCCGATTATTCCGACCCTGATGTCATCCGTGTTGGAGATGATTATTACCTGGTCTGTTCCGAATTTCATTTTATGGGAATGCCGGTACTTCATTCAAAAGACCTGGTAAACTGGACCATCATTTCCCGGGTTTACGATGAATTTAAATTCTCCCCGGCGTACGACACCAATGATCGCTACGCGGGTGGAAGCTGGGCTCCGGCCATCCGTTATCATGACAATAAATATTGGATATATTTCTGTACCCCTGATGAAGGACTTTTTATGACAACTGCTGAAAAACCGGAAGGTCCGTGGCCCCCCCTTGTCCAGGTCTCAGATACAGCAGGATGGGAAGATCCGTGCCCCTTCTGGGATGAAAACGGACAAGCCTATTTGGGAAGAAGTCAGGTTGGAGCCGGCCCGATATATATTCATAGACTTAGTCCGGACGGAAAAGAATTGTTGGATGACGGTGTGATTGTTTATACAGGACCCGTGGCTGAAGGAACCAAAATACATAAACGAAACGATTATTATTATTTAAGTATCCCTGAAGGCGGTGTTTCAAGAGGCTGGCAAACAATTCTCCGTTCAAAAAATATTTACGGACCATACGAAAAGAAAGTGGTTCTTGAACAAGGGAGTACCACGATCAACGGCCCTCATCAGGGAGCATGGATTGATCTTCCCAACGGAGACTGGTGGTTTATGCATTTTCAAAGCGATTTTACTATCGGACGGGTGTGTCATTTGCAGCCAATGAGGTGGATAGATGATTGGCCGGTGACAGGTGTCGATATAGATATGAATGGTATCGGGGAACCTGTTTATGTCTGGAAAAAACCAAATGTAGGAAAGATTTATCCTATCACGGCTCCTCAAACATCTGATGAATTTAACGAATCAAATCTTGGCTTTCAATGGGCATGGAACCACAACCCGGTACCGGGAGCATGGTCACTGACCCGAAAACCAGGTTATTTAAGCCTGACATCACAGGCAACAGTTTTATTTTTAAAAGCAAAAAACACCCTGACCCAAAAAGTTATGGGCTCCAAAGGTGAAGCTACAACTTTGCTGGTAGCTGATAATATAAAAGAGGGGCAAAAAGCAGGATTATGTATGATCGGGAGACAGTATAACCTCATCGGGATTGTAAAAGAAGACGGAAAGTTATCGGTATTTACGGATATCAATGGAAATATGACCAAACAGTCGATTCGTACTTCAAAAATCTATTTGCGGGTCAATATTGCTCCTGCTGAAAGAGATACTGCCCAAGGGCCTCCTGAGAGGGATCGTGGCCGGTTTCCTTCTATGAGAGGCAGCAACCAATTTTATTACAGTACGGATAATAAAGAATTTTATCCGCTGGGCGAAACATTTGCCGCCACATTTGGTAACTGGAAGGGCCCGAAGATCGGCTTGTTCAGCTACCATGAAGATGGACAAGGTGGCACTGCCCTGTTTGATTGGTTTCATTACATATATGATGGCCCAAAACCTGTAACCCGGAATCAATAGGAATCACATTCAGGTATTTATGCTGATTTCCCGAATGCCGGGTATGCCCATCATTTGCATCGGTTTCAAATATAAAGATATTGTCAACCAAATAGAAAATTACATTCATGCTATTGGTTTGTCCTGAATAATCATCGTAAAAAATTTTAAAAATGAAAAGTATATATGTTATTAGCCTGGCTTCTTCGTTATTATTTTATGTCATTTCCAGTTATGCGCAACCCAAATACCCGATTCTTACAGAATCATCTGCACAGGAAAAAATTTTAAATCAACTATCTGAACAGTATATGCCTGTTATAGGCGTTTGGAATTGGAGAGAAAGAGATCTTCAGCCTGATGGTTTTAAGAATACGATCGATCAGGCAAGTATGCATTCTCCCTTTAACCTGTTAATTCCTTTTTTAAGGTTTCCTGACAAGGAGGTAGTTGATGATGAAATATATAATCAGGTCAGACTTGCAGCTGAATATGCCGTACAAAACAATATTGCGCTGGTTCCCGATCTTGATGTCCGGTCGGCTCGCCGTGCTTTTCAAAGTCAATATCCGGATGAGCTTCAGGAACTGTTAAGAATTCATGAAGTAAGCCTTTCTGAAAACGATCATGTTGAAACATCTGTAACAAGCATCAAGAATCTCAGTGATCACTATTCAGGTGGAAATATCCCGAAATACAATTCATTGAAAAGTTCACTTCTGCGGGTTTATTCTTATACCGGCACTTCAGAAGGGATTGAGCCGGAAACCCTGAAGGATATTACAAATGAGTGTGATGTAGTGTATTCATCGGAGGATTCCATAAGGATAAGTATTCCTCCCGCTAATGATGAACAAACCCATGCAAGTGTCATGGTTTCATTTACCCTTTTCTATCCCGATATATTTGGGCCTCACTTAATGGAATTCCAGCGTAATCTGATACAGCAGTATGCTGATGTTCCCCTGGCCGGTGTCTGCAAAGATGAATGGGGATTTCCTCCT
>CAZGOR010000472.1:0-2821 GCA_964527875.1 uncultured Bacteroides sp.
ACTCAACTCATCAGGTTCATCAACCATTACTATCTGAAATCTCCTTTCCAGGGCTTTATCTTTCTCAAAATATTTCTGATATTCATTTAAGGTAGTTGCGCCAATTGCCCTGAGTTAAGAGCCGGTTTGAGTATATTTGCAGCATCCATTGCACCTTCTCTTTTACTGGCACCCACCAGTGTATGGATTTCATCAATAAAAAGTATTATCTCTCCGTCTGATGCTACGACTTCTTTAACTACTGCTTTTAATCTTTCTTCAAACTCACCCTTATATTTTGCCCCGGCAACCAAAGCTCCCATATCAAGCGAAAAAACCTGCCTGCTTTTAAGAATATCGGGCACATCTCCTTTTACGATCCTGTGAGCCAGACCTTCTGCAATAGCTGTTTTACCAACACCCGCTTCCCCAATTAAAACAGGATTATTCTTTGTCCTTCTTGACAAAATCTGCAGTATCCGCCTGATCTCATCATCCCTTCCAATTACCGGATCAAGTTTTCCTTTTGAGGCCAGTTCATTAAGATTGATGGCAAACCGGTTAAGAGAATTAAATGTATCTTCCGCTGTCCGGGTGTCAGCTTTTGATCCTTTTCTTAATTCCATAGAGTATACCCTTAAGTAAATGACCAGTCTCAACAGTCTGATGCTCATTACCCTGAGCAATCTCAAATGCACGTTGAATAGCTTCCTGTTACTTAATTTTAAATTTATCAATGTTCATGTTTCTTGTATTTTCTGATTTTTTTATATCTGATTCAAATACTTTGCCAGTACTCTATGACTATTAATAACTGTCAAAATGTCATTATAACACTTTGAAAATCAGTCTATTTGGCAGTAAAAAGAACAATTACAGGTTACTCCTTCTGTACAGGTGCAATTTTTACTTTCGTCGTTCCTGATAAAAAAACCAGGCCATTGAGTTCCAATCAACGATTGTTATGAGGCTGTCTAAAAAGTCTATTAAAACATTTAACCACAGAGGAAACAGAGATTAAACAGAGTTCACAGAGGTTTGATATTAAGAAAGTTACTTCTCTGCGGACTCTGTGAAAACTCTGTGGACTCTGTGGTTTATACTACTTTTTAGACAGTCTCATTCAATTCATTCCCACGCCTGAACCCCGAAAACAGCATATCCGTTATCGACCGACTACTGTATCATTACCGGTCAGTTATCATGATTCCTATATTCAGACAATCTGTTAATAATCAATATACTAACATAGTTGGCATGGAACATGTGATGGTACTTTCATATTCCGGAAATTCGTCTTAAATTACAACCATTCAAAAATGATATGGTTTGCATAAAAAGTGGAGTTTGTTATGAGCCGGCTCAATTCGCCAAAACTCTTAACAGTTATTACAATAGTTGGTTTACTCTTTCCGGCGGGATATACTCATGCGCAAGAATCCGAACTCAAACAGGTTGAACAATCAAAAGAACTCTCTTTCAGCAATCCACGGCAACGAAATCTGACGCTTCCATTCAAACTGATAAATAACCTGATCATTATCCCGATACAAATTAATAATTCGGATACATTAAACTTTATCCTTGACACCGGATTAAATACTTCAATCATATGCGAATTATCAACCGGTGAATTACTTGACCTGAATTATTCCAGAAAGATCCAGCTCCAGGGACTTGGTACCGGCAAATCACTTACAGCCATGCATACTTATGGTAATAAGATCAATATATCAGTTATAACAGGTATTAACCAGGATTATTTCGTTCTTCTTGATAACGTTTTCCATTTTTCAAACAAACTTGGTTATCAAGTACATGGTATTCTCAGTTTCAATGTTTTCAATGCTCTCATTGTGGAGATAAATTATGAAGATGAAAAGATCACCTTTCATGATCCAAAATATTTCAGATACAGGAAGAATACAAGAAACTATGTCACCCTTCCCTTAATTATTCATGACACAAAGCCTTATATTCATCTGAAGCTCCATTTAGCCGATGGCAGGATCATACCCGTCAAGGTCATGTTTGACACGGGTGCAAGTAACTCGCTCTGGCTGGATGTTAGTTCATTGCCTGATTTCAGGATACCTGATGGAGCTAAAAAATCATTTCTTGGCAGTGGTTTGAGTGGAGATTTATATGGACATCTGGCCAGGTTTTATAAAATCTATTTGGACCAATTTGAGCTGGATGATGTTATTGTATCCTTACCGGATTCAAATTCAATCGAACGTGCCATCTTACTTGACGGCCGAAATGGCAGTGTTGGTGCAGAAATACTAAGACGTTTCAATATCATTCTTGACTACCCCAATGAATTGATCACTTTCAGTAAAAACTCAAATTTCAATGATCCTTTTTCTCATAATATGACCGGTATTGAATTTGCCGCTCCACACCCCGGAATTCCCTGTTACAAGATATCCCAGATCCGTGAAAATTCACCAGCCCACAGAGCAGGAATACACGTTAATGATGAGATCATTTCAATCAATAACCAGAATGCAGAGGATCTATCACTTAATGAAATCTATAAATTGTTCCAATCGAAGGAGGGTGAAAAATTAAAGATCACTGTCAATCGCGATGATGAACGCATAAAATTCATAATCGAACTGGAGAAATTTATTTAGTTAAAAAGGTTGCAGACCCCTGAAAGGGGTCGAACTATGAATAACCCGGTTATTAGTTTTATATGTTTTGTAATATTTTTATTAAAAAATGCTAAAAGCGATATTGTTGTGTTTAACTATTTAAAAACTTCTTAAAAGTATTAAAATAAAGGAGGCTGTCTAAAAAGTCTATTAAAACATTTAACCACAGAGGAAACAGAGAT
>CAZGOR010000473.1:0-2813 GCA_964527875.1 uncultured Bacteroides sp.
CTCTGTGAAAACTCTGTGGACTCTGTGGTTTATACTACTTTTTAGACAGTCTCGCTCCATGCTATTTCATCGGCTTCATACTGAAAACAAAATCCCTGTCGGAAGCATATAAGATATATTTGTCTCTGTAACCCGGGCCACAGCTGGCTGTACCAAGGCCATTCTGGGCATGATCGATGTTAACGGTTATAAAATTTTCTTTCTTCAAATCATAAGTATGGCGAGCAGTAGTGATATTTTCATCTGTATACTGGTATGCACTGAAATTGAACAAACTGTCACACTCAAAACGCAGACCACAGGAATCATTATTTTTGGTTTCAACCCATTGTATATTAGTCCGGTTGCCATTTTCCTGCGGAAAGATATAATTTTCCCATAGTTCATCAACTGTCATTTTGTAAATATCAGTCCGGCCGCCTGACTGGCGGTCGATATAAGTCTCATGAGGTCCTTTGCCAAGCCACCGTACATTTTTATATTCTGATGGAATGCTCATCTGGAATCCAATCTTTGCGAAATTTTCAACCTTCTCTTCCGGATGTATGGAACAGTCTATGTTGATTTCACCCGAACAATGGATCCTGTAATCAATCTGTGCTTCAACAATAACTTCGTTCCTGTTATTGATCAGTTCATACCTGGCGGTAAGATTAACCATATGTTCTTCAGGTTGGGAAAATTCAAGTTTTATAAGTTTGTGTATCAGGCTGTCCAGTCCTGCCGATTTCCATTTCCTGTAGCCGTTCCGGTCCCTGTAATCATTGTCAGTAGGTGGCCGCCAGAAGTTAAGTTTAGGTCCGGATATCAGTAAATCCTTTCCTTCAATTCTCCAGGCGGAAAGGAAACCGGTCTCACGGTCAATCCTGACCTCCATATCCTGACCGGTGATGATCAGTTCATCTTTGGTTTCTGTAAGGTTTAATGGTATTTCGGGATGAGAAATATATTCCGGAGTACCCGGATTATGGAAAGGAACATGAAATTGTTCCCATGCCACGATATGTCCTTTCTTTGCCCATGGTTTATCTTCAGGAAGTCTGACCTCCAGGTCAAGATAACAGGATATGCCAGGCTCCAATTCAGGTTGTTCAAAAGGGATGTTGATACTGGCAGTATCTTTGGGTGCCAGTGTGGGCAACTTAAGTTTACCTTCCTGCAGTAATACTCCTTCACCTGAAAGTTTCCATAAGGCTTCAAAATAGTTAAGATCGGTAAAATTGTAACGATTGATTAATTGAATCTGGCCTTTGATCAGATCAACGGATTCAAAATCAATATACTGATATACTTTCTTAACCTCAATGGTTGCCGGTTTGGTGGTCCTGTCGGGATAAACCAGTCCGTTGATACAGAAATTACCATCATTTGGTTTATCTCCGAAGTCTCCGCCATATGCCCAGTATTTCTCTCCTTCTTCAGTATATTTTGTCAATCCCTGGTCTACCCAGTCCCACACAAATGCTCCCTGCATGCGCGGGTAGGCATTGATCACATCCCAGTAATCCTTAATTCCTCCAACGCTGTTTCCCATGGCATGTACATATTCACACAGTATGATCGGCCTGTCGGGATAATTCTCATGAAAATAAATCATGTTTTCCGGACTGGCATACATGTCAGAAATGATATCGTAATAACTTGGTCTTCTTTTACCTTCCACCCATTTATTCTCATGGTCATCATAATGAATGGGGCGGGAGGGATCCCTATCGCGTATCATGGCGGCGAGTGCTTCGTGGTTTGAACCATGCCCGGTTTCATTACCCAGTGACCAGACAATGATTGAGGGATGGTTCTTATCTCTTTCAACCATTCTTCTGCCCCTGTCGAGAAAAGCCTCTTTCCAGGCTGGATCCTTTGCCAGAACACTGCCTCTCTGTAATCCATGGGCTTCAATATTGGTTTCATCCCAGACATAAATGCCGTATATATCGCATAACTCATACCACAGGGGATTATTCGGGTAATGAGATGTCCTGACAGCATTGATATTGTGTTGTTTCATCAGCAAGATATCTTTCAACATCAATTCACGAGACATCACCCTGCCGGTTTCGGGATGGATCTCATGACGGTTGGTTCCTTTCAGATCAATTGCTACACCGTTTACCAGAAATTGTCCGTTCACAATTTCAATTTTCCGGAATCCTGTGCGGGAACTGATGACCTCTGTAACTTCATCATTTTCATCGAGTAATTCAAGGGTGAGGGTATACAAATTCGGATGCTCTGCACTCCATAGCAATGGCTGGAGTATCTGTTTCTGGATATTCAGTGTGAGTTCCTGCTGGTAATTCAGTGGTTGTGTCATTTCTGCCAATTCGGTAAAAATTTCCACATTATCTTTATCCAGCAAAGTGATTTTCAGGCTTCCTTTGTTACTAATCCGTGTATCATAGTTCTTTATGCTTACCAGTAAGCTCATAACAGCATCCTGATAATTTTCATCCAGATCAATGGCCACAAAAAAATCCCGGATATGCAATTTGGGTGTTGACATCAGGTAAACATCTCTGTATATCCCGCTTAATCTCCAGAAGTCCTGGTCTTCCAGGTAACTGCCATCTGACCAGCGGAAAATTCGGACAGCCAGGAGGTTTTCGCCAGGTATGAGAAATGGTGTCAAATCAAACTCTGCAGGAGTCATGCTTCCCTGGCTGTAACCGATCCGCTGACCGTTCAGCCAGATATAAAATACTGATTGTACGCCATCAAAATGAATGAAAACCTGCCGGTCTTTCCAATGATCGGGAATGGTAAATGTAGTCCGGTATGAACCAACCGGATTATCCTTTTTGATATAAGGTGGT
>CAZGOR010000474.1:0-2798 GCA_964527875.1 uncultured Bacteroides sp.
GCATTCATCTATTGACAATGTTTTCAATTCGTCATTTATGCAGTGCAGATCTCCTGGCTCCGGCGTTAAATTAATACGGGATTTAGTAACTGCTGCAATAAAATCAGCAGAAGAACCCTCTTTCTCAATAATTTCAAAGCATTTAACAGCTGCAACTAAATCTTCGACATCAGATGATGATACAAATCCAACTTCTGAATTTTTATTTCTCAAAAAACCTCCAACATTACTAAGAAAGACACCGGAACCACCATATAAATAATTAACATAAAGAATAGGTTTACCTGACTTTACAATAGTTGGCACAACCTGACTTCTGCCATGCATGTGGAAAACAATGTAACCGCTGATATTTTCACTTTCATCCTGTGAAAGGATTTTCTCACCATCTTCCGCACCGGATGCTTTAGTCGGAAGGAATTCAAAGCCGGGAAATTGTTTGATCAATATATTATTAAAATTGTCCATTACCGGGACAAAATCAAATCCAATATTAGGCCAACCACCATATGGTAGTTTAGCACCAGGCAATGAATAGATAATTCTGAGACGCATTTTTTCATTTATTCCTTTGCAACTGGAGGAATTCAACAAAGCTAATGGGGTGATTGCAATACAAGCACCACAAGCAGCGCAGGAGGATATAAATTCTCTTCGGGATTTAGTACCCGAAAATTTTTTAATATAATTATTTTTTGAACTCATAACAATTGTAATTTAGAACCTGTCGTACGCTTAAAAACCTAATCAATTGAAGTGTAAATAGTTTATAGAACCACCTAAAGTGCTCGGGATCTTTACTAATATCTATCAATTTCTCAGGATCAAGTGTACAACACGTTAGTTAGAAAATTAATTTAATACATCATTGATCTTAAAGTCCACAAGATTAATTATGATTATAACTTGGTATTGAAATACAATTAAATCTACTGAGAATATAATATTTAACTGACTTGTTTGATTTGGTTGTTTCAGACAAGATTGTCAAATTTTATTCCGATTCTTTTAAGAGCATATCCAATCTCCTTCATATAATCACCATAAGCGGTCACCCAGTGAAAACCCCGCATCTTTTCAGCCACAATCTTATCATCACTATTATAACTTACATCTATTTGCGAGCGACAAATATCCATGAATGGATTATCCACGATCTTTCCTAATACTCCAACATAGTGATTGACTGAAAAGTCAGCCATGATATTAGAGACGGTCTGATCTAAAAGCATTTCCACTTTTGGAGCTGCTCCATAATCAGACTCAAAATGGGTAACAATTCTTGCAGGTTCAAGTTTTTCTCCATCCATCCTTCGTGGAGCTGTACAATGAGCTAAGGTAATTACTCCATTATGCGGATAAGTCGGATCATTAAGAAATGCTGGTTTGCCGGATATATTTGCCAGCAAAATGCCAGCTGGTATTGCAACAAAATCCGATTCACAAAAAGCCAGATATCCAGCATCATTGAGAAGTGACAAAGTTAGACAAGCAGTGGTTTCAGCCAACGGCATAATTGTACCCATACAACCCTTAATAGTAATCGCCCTGCAATTGTATTTATCCATAATACGTTTAAAAATATCTTCCAAAACAAAAGCATTATCAACAAATTGTCGTTTGGTTTCCAAAGTGATTTTATTATCATTCAGATACTTATCAGCGCGGCTTTTGGCACGTGCGACAAGTTCATTATCTGATTGAGCCTCTTTAATCAATTTACCTAATTCTTCATAAGAGATGGTTCTGATATCCAATTTGAACTTCTCATCAACCATTTTCTGGACATCTCCTTCAGGATGAGCCCAGGCACCCGAACCACCAATAGCGATTATTCTCGATGCAACTGTATTTTTTAATCCACACAATGCCCTTAAACGCCACAGGAGCTCATCCTGACTATCGATCACTACGTCATTTTCATCAACTCCTGTTAATGAGAGGTTATCTGTATCACGACGCAGAAAGCGTGGACTGAGATACTCATAACCATGATAGACTGGTCCTGATTTATGACGACAGAAAATAATCATATCTTTCCCCGTTTTATACAATTTATCTAACGCATCCATTTTTTTCCCTGCAGCATATACAAGAAAAGCATCGACAGCCTCAATATTTCCTATGTCGTTAAAATCCTGATCTCTGTTAACACGCCTAACAGGAAGGAATTGAACCGGAAAATCTGCCTGAGTGTGAAGCTTTTTAAGTTCATCTTGAATTCGTACGATTTCCTTATCAGCATCCTGTTCGGTTTGAATAGCTCCCCATGATCGCCAACTTCTTTGATCCTTTCTTGTTGGGGTAGCATATATAAAAACAGGCTTTACAACCAGGGCATGACGCTGAATTGCAGTATTTTCACGGTTTTGTGCCGATGCCAGAACCGACCATGAAAGACCGGATATCGCAACTGCACCAATCGTTGTAGCACCTGCAACTTTTACAAATTCTCTCCTGGATAAATGATTGGAGGTATTCTCGTGCTGCCCACAACATGAAGAATAGCTTTCATGTTTTTTTTCTGAAAATCCATGATTGATCTTTTTCATTTTTTATCCCCATTTTTTAATACATCTTAAATCGACTTTATTTAATTAAACATTAACATGCTTTTTGATCAAGACAACAATATTTACAATTAATAATTAACCTAAGTTGCTAGTTACAAGTTATCCCGATTTAATTGGGACAAGTTAATATGTTATAAATCAGAGTATTAATTAAATTGAAATTGATTTGCACCATTATTTGTAATTAACATGTTTAATTGCAATAAATTGATATTTAATAACTTG
>CAZGOR010000475.1:0-2785 GCA_964527875.1 uncultured Bacteroides sp.
AGGTATTCAAGTCTAACTTAACACTACAAATCTATGAAAAATTTTTATGAAGTCCTCCGGAAATTACTTTTCGGACAAAAGAAAGCACTTCTGTTTATGAAGAATTTTATTTTTTTATTCTTCGTATTGAATCTCCAGACATATGCGTCGGTGCTCAGTCAGCAGGTAACACTGGAGATGAAGGATGCTACACTTAAAGAGTGCATTAAAGCGCTTGAGAGCCAGACAGATCTGGGATTCCTTTATAATGGAAGGAAAATTAGTCAGATCAAAGGTATCAATATTTCTGTTCAGGATGCCACAGTGGAAGAAGTTCTTGACATGCTCCTTCAGGATTCAGGTTATTATTTTGAAATTGACCGGGGGGTTATTTTGATTAAAAAACAGCGGGGAGTACGGAATAACATTTCAAAACCACATCAATCTCAGCCTGCCTTATTACAGGTTATAAAGGTTACAGGTTCTATAACAGATGAAAAAGGAAACCCGATCCCTTTCGCCACCGTTATGGTAAAAGAAACCACAAGAGGTATTGTTGCAGATGCTGAAGGAAAATTTGAGATTGAACTTGAATCGGAAGACGCAACCCTTGTAATATCCAGCCTCGGATATATAACGCAGGAAATCCCTTACGCAGGTGAGACCTCCCTTTCTATTGTTTTACAGACAGATATACTCGGTATGGAAGAAGTTGTGGTTGTTGGTTACGGTTCAGTAAGGAAAGCGGAACTTACCAGCAGCGTATCCAGCGTAAATTCAGATCAATTTGTTAAGGGATACGTACGGGATCCGGGGCAACTTCTGCAGGGAAAGGTCGCTGGCCTTGCTGTGTCCTCGCCTTCAGGTGACCCGGTTAATGAGGTTCAAATCCTGCTCAGGGGTAATACCTCCATTTACAACGAGGATCAATCACCTCTTATAATCATTGATGGCATCCCCGGTGGAAATCTGAATTCACTTGCTCCTGAAGACATCGAATCCATTGATGTATTGAAAGATGGTTCAGCAGCTGCAATTTACGGAACAAGAGGCACAAACGGTGTGATTCTTGTTACAACCAGAAGGGCCAGAGAAAGCGGACCTTTGCTTGTAGAATACAATGGATATGTAAGTACTCAGACCATCCTGAAACAGATGGATTTCCTTGATGCGGAGGATTACAGAAGGCTCATCAATGAAGGTAATACTACATTACAGGATTTTGGATCATCTACTGATTTCCTGGATGAAATTACCCATACACCTGTTTCTCACATGCACAACCTGACTTTTTCCAGTGGTAGTGAAAATACCAGTATCATTTCAAATATTAATTATAATTACCAGGAGGGTATTTTCCTCCGGTCAGATATCAGCAGGTTAAAAACCAGGCTGGATGTGACTCATAAACTGCTGGACAATAAAATAACCGTTAATGCTGCAATATATGGAGATTTGGCAAAGTACTATGCAGGAGGTGGCAATGTTCCTAGTTTCGTTTATGACTATGGGTATAGTTTTAATACATATACATATCGTCAGGCCCTGATCCGCAATCCAACCGAGCCGATCAAAAATCCCGATGGAACTTGGTATGAGAATACAGGCAAATTTCAATATCAGAATCCTGTTGCCATGCTGGAGGAAAGTGATGGTGTGAATAAGGAGAAGGAACTAAGACTTGTCGGATCACTGGCTTATCAACCCGTTCAGGGATTAACAATAAAGATACTGGGATCATCAACTCTTTGGGATCAATTCCGCGGATATTCTGAAACAAAACAACATATTTCAAACATAAGGGATGGTATGAATGGTTATGCATCCCAGGGTACTTCGTCTTACAATACAAACCTGTTTGATTTTACAGTAGATTATAGCAAAGTATTCGGTGGACACAGACTCGTTCTGCTTGGAGGTTACAGCTATCAGGATTTTTTCAATGAAGGATTCTGGATGAATAATTACGATTTTCCAACCGATGTTTACTCTTACTATAACCTGAGCGATGGTAACGCACTCCAGGAAGGACTTGCCGAGATGGATAGTTATAAGTATTCATCCAGATTGGCCGGTTTCTTTGGTCGTGTAAATTATGGCTTTAACGACAGATATCTGCTTATGGCAAGCATACGCAGGGAAGGATCATCAAAATTCGGAGAAAACAATAAATGGGGTACATTTCCTGCTTTTTCTGTCGGCTGGAGGATTTCCAATGAATCTTTTATGGAAAATATCCCAATGCTGAATGATCTGAAACTTCGTTTTGGTTATGGAGTGACCGGAACAGAACCGAGTGATTCTTACTTATCTCTTACCCGGCTTGAATACGGTAGCCGGATCTATTATAACGGAGAATGGATCAGTACACTAATCCCGGCCAGTAATCCAAATCCTGACCTGCGCTGGGAGAAGAAAGAAGAAATCAATATCGGACTGGATTTTGCTATCCTGAATAACAGGATCAGCGTTAATCTGGATGGATACAGGAGACGTACGGATGACTTGTTGTGGGATTATCAGGTACCGGTTCCACCCTATCTTTATTCATCCATTCTGGCCAATGTGGGGCGGATTGACAATAAAGGCTTTGAAGCCCTTGTACAGTTCATTCCTGTAAAAACAGACAATTTTGAATGGCTCTCAAATGTAACCTATTCAACCAATAAAAATGAGCTCGTTTCCCTGTCTAATGATTTATATGAAACAACCACCGATTATTTCTATACCGGATATACCGGCGATCCGATCCAACAGTCGACACACCGTGTGGAAGTCGGGGAACCTATTGGGAATTTTTACGGGT
>CAZGOR010000476.1:0-2780 GCA_964527875.1 uncultured Bacteroides sp.
CAGGACCCGACCGTTGCCCATGTATCTACCATCGTCCCTTCATCAACATATGCACCTATGTTTATATAGGAAGGCATCAATACAACATTTTTTGCAATATATGAACCATAGCGTGCTATAGCATGAGGAACAACCCTGACTCCCAGTTCCTGATAACCTTTTTTTAATGGGATCTTATCATGAAATTCAAAAAGATCAACTTCAATAGTACGGATTTCCTTTATGACGAAATACAGGATAATAGCTTTTTTTACCCATTCATTGACTTTCCATTTGTCCTCTGAAGGTTCAGCAACCCTCAAATGTCCTTTGTTAAGCTCATCAATGATAAAATGAATTGATTCCTTAACATCCTGATCATTCAGCATTGCCCTGTTTTCCCAGGCTTCCTGGATAACTGTCTGGTGTATTGTATACATATTTGATCTTAGTTTTAATCAAATTTTGATTATTTTTTTGATTTATCATTATCCTTATTCTTCTTCTTTTTGAATTTAAATATTTTATATGGTTTGGGCGGTACGGGATCATATCCATATGTTCCCCATGGATGACACCGGAGGATTCTTCTGATGGCCAAATAGGTGCCGGTAAAAATTCCATGAACCTTCAAAGCTTCTATAGTATATTGAGAACAGGTTGGTATATGACGGCATGAAACAGGCAGCAGTGGAGATATTGTCCACTGATATAAACGGACCGGTAGCACAACAATCCAGATAAGTATTTTTTTAATCTTATTCCACATGATTCAGACTTTTCCAACAGCGGCAAGATAAATTACAAATTCATCCTCTTCATTATGCAATTTTTTAAATTCCGGTAATATAATGGATTAAGAGAATAATTCCAAAAATCCAATTATCCGTGTTTCATTATTCATTCAAAACAGGTTAGATAGCACTGTATATATATCGAATTTATATGACCACATCAAAATGGGAGTATAATTTTAAATCCATACCTAAACTACTTAACATTGATCTAAAATTATTTATATATTTACTATGATAAAAAATCAAATCATAGTTTCGTTCTGTAAAGTATTTATATTAAGACCAGGGTGCCGGGGTATCAATTTTCGTGATGAATAAATTACTAAAAATAAACATTATACACATATTGATCATTGATAAATTGGCATATTTAGATCTTTTCCTTTATGGAACAAAATAATTTTTTAAGTAATTAAATATGGTTTACGTAAAAAAGAAAAAAGGCACCATTGCTATTCTTACAGGTGGTGGTGATGTGCCTGGTTTGAATCCTGCGATCAGGGCTATAACGATTCGTGCCTTACGGGAAGGATATCAGGTACTCGGTTTAAGACGTGGTTGGGCTGGTATAATGGAGCTTAAACGTGATAAGCAGGCCAATAATAGTAACAAATTTATGGTTCTTACTGAGGATATCGTTAACAAAGCGGGACGGACAGGCGGGACTTTCCTGCATACTTCCAGGATGCGGCCAAGTCATGTTCCAAAGACCATTATTCCTCCTCACCTGAAAGATAAATACACCAAGGATATAAACGATCTTACACAGGAGGTTGTTAAGAATCTGGATTTTCTTGGAGTAGATTATCTGATCCCAATTGGTGGAGACGATACCCTCAGTTATGGGGTCAGGATGTACCAGGAGGGTATTAAGGTTATTGCTATACCAAAAACAATGGATAATGATGTTCCTGGTACAGATTATTGCATAGGATTCAGTACCTGTGTTACAAGAACCATTCAATTATGTAATACACTGAGGACTTCTGCAGGTTCACATGAAAGGATACTGGTGATTGAGGTCTTTGGCCGTTATGCCGGATTTACTGCCATGTTACCAACGATGGCTGGTGCAGCAAACCGTTGTGTAATACCCGAGTATAAGTTTAAAATTGAAAAATTAACCAAACTATTGGTTGAAGACCGGAATAAATATCCCAGCAAATATTCTGTTGTCCTGGTTTCAGAAGGTGCCATGATGGAAGAACATGAAGATATGGTTTTTGAAAGCAAGGAAAAGGATATGTTCGGGCATGCTAAACTGGGAGGAATTGGAGATATTATTTCTAAGAGTATTAAAGATCTTTCCACAAAATATAATAAAGGTCAGCGGATCAATATTATTAATCAGCGTCTGGGTTACCTTGTGAGAGGTGGCGATCCGGATGCCATTGATTCCATTGTTCCGATGGCTTATGGAAATCTGGCTCTAGACCTTATCCTGAAGGGTATTCATGGACGGTTGGTCGTTTTAAGAAGTGGCCGGTACGATAATGCTCCGCTTGATGTGATAACAAGCAGCAAAAAACTTGTAGATGTAAAGAAACATTATAATACCGACCGGTTAAGGCCTCATTATAAGAGCTTTGAGTTCCAGCCATTATTCATCATGACCGGCAGTAATTAATAGGGATCAAATCTATCTTACAACGTATATCCAGGAATTCACAGATACATTTGACCTTACCAGCTCAAGCCCTTTTACGGCTTCACTCCAGGAAGAGTAACTTTCAGCAGATACAAGGTTCCAGATACCTGCCTTTATGATCTGTGTATTATAACCCATCTCCCTAACTTTTGCAGAATAATCTTCTGCATATCTGGGAGTTTTAAAACTGCCAACAATCAGGTAATATGTTCCGGCAGCAGCTCCTGTGTATCTCTTTCCCTTACCAGCAAGCTCGTTTTCATAGTACTGGATAATCGAGTCGATTTTTGCCTGAGATTCCATCTTCAACTTTTCGAGCTCATAAAAATGCTGAGTTTCTATATCTGCCAGTTCTT
>CAZGOR010000477.1:0-2761 GCA_964527875.1 uncultured Bacteroides sp.
TTCTGATTATTCAACAGTTGTTGAAATTCCCCGGCCTGGCCATGCAGATTATGTTGCATCAAAAAAATATGGTGGTTTTGCGGATTACCGTGGTGGTGGCCATTTTTCAGGCAGGCTCACAACCGGTCTTGTTGCAGCAGGTATCATCGCTAAAAAGATCATCAAACCTGTTCTTTGTCGTGCAGAACTTATCGAAGCAGGTGGTATCAGTGATATAAATAAAGCCGTTAACAAGGCATTGGAGGATAAAGATTCTATTGGCGGAATCGTGGAATGCAGAATAATTAATGTGCCGGCCGGATTGGGTGAGCCGTTTTTCGATTCTGTGGAATCGATGTTAAGCCATTTGGCGTTTGCAATCCCTGCTGTAAAAGGTGTTGAATTCGGATCCGGTTTCATGGCAGCAAAAATGAAAGGAAGTGAACATAATGACAACCTGATCGGTATTGACGGGCAGACAGAAACCAATCATGCCGGTGGGATTAATGGTGGAATTTCGAACGGCAATGAAATCGTATTCCGGGTTGCTGTAAAACCAACATCCAGTATATCCAAACCACAACGAACCATAAATATCAAAACAGGAGAAATGGTTGATCTGGCTATCAGTGGCCGGCACGATACCTGCATTGCCCTGAGAATTCCTGTTGTCCTGGAAGCCTGTGCAGCAATTGTGATGGCCGACTTAATGTTACTCGAACAAAAAATCAGTAGAATACATGGCTGAAATCAGGAGAATTGCCATTATCGGAGCTGGTAAAATGGGCTCATGGCTTGTTGAATCACTCTGCCTTGATTATGAAGTTGGAGTATATGACTGTGAAAAACAAAAACTTAAATATTTTTTTAATTCCCATAAATTTCTTACACATGAGGAGATCAGACATTTTGATCCGGATCTGCTGATCAATGCTGTTACCCTCAACAATACCATACCTGTTTTTCATGAAATAAAACCTTTCCTGGGTAAGGATTGCATTCTTTCCGACGTTACTTCAGTTAAGAATGGCCTGTGGAAATTTTATAAAGACTGTGGTATGCGGTTTGTCTCCACACATCCCATGTTTGGCCCTACATTCGCCAATGTTAAAGAACTATCAAATGAGAATGCCATCATCATCAATGAATCGGATGAAGCAGGAAAAGAGTTCTTCAGAAAATTTTATTCATCACTGAACCTAAATATATATGAATATACTTTTGAAGAACATGACCAGACAATTGCTTATTCATTATCCATCCCATTTTCTTCTTCTCTTGTATTTGCTGCATGTATGAAAAAGCAGGAAGCCCCGGGTACAACATTCAGAAAACATCTCGATGTGGCCAGAGGTGTTCTGTCGGAAGATGATTACCTGCTTTCAGAGATTTTATTCAGTCCTTATGCTGCAGATCAGATTGAAAAAATTAATGCTAAACTTGATTATCTTATCAAAATAATCAGGAAAAGAGATTTTGAAGAGTTGAGAGAATTCTTTGAAAGCCTGAGAAAAAATATAGAATAATACTAAAAAAAATATCTTTCGGGAATATATTCATCTCAAAATTTTGTAATTTTAATCAGTTAGAAATAAAAATATCTCTCCATTTGAAATTAATTTAAGTTTTTTCATTAATACTTTGAATAATGAAAACAATTATTTACATCCTGTCTCTGTTATTTTTTCTGACTTTTTCACTGAGCACATATGGACAATTAGATGTCCTGAAAAAAGCAAAACAAAAAACGGGAAAAAGGATTGATAAAAGGATGGACAAAGGCATTGATAAAGGTTTGGATAAAGTGGAGAAAGACCTGTTTGGCGAAGATAAAGAAAGTGATAAAGAAAAAAAGGAAGGTGAAGATCGTAGTAAAGATGAAGAATCTGTTGATTCAGGTGAAGAAACACCATCAGGACCTGGGGAGGATAAAGATATTAAATCATCACCTGAATTGAAATGGGCAAATTATGATTTTATGCCGGGTGACAAGGTTATATTTGAAGATAACCAGAAAAATGAAGAAAACGGAGAATTTCCTTCAAGATGGGACCTGATTCAAGGCAGGGTAGAGATTGCAGAGTTTGACAACCAAAACACTTTATTATTTCTGGATGCATCAAGCCAGATCATTCCTTACATGAAGAATCCGGAAGCTGATTATTTGCCTGATGAATTTACCATAGAATTTGATGCTTGGTACGAGGCCGATGAATATACAAGTTACACTATCTGGTTCTATGCAAAGTCAAAACAACAAGGTAGCCTTGGACTCTGGAATCCGATGGCTGCAGTATCGGCAAATTTGATACAAACCGACCAAAGTAGGGGGTTATATCCCGGTACGGATTTCGGTACTAATTTAGAAGAAAGTTTCTGGCGCCATATTGCCATATCTTTTAATCGCCGGGCATTGAAAGTATATCTGGATGATGCCAGGATCATTAACATACCTAATATGGAGATCAATCCTACGGGTATAACTTTTGGTGTTGATGGTTTTGGAACAGCCGGCGTAAAAGGAATTAACAGGATAGTAAAAAATTTCAGGATTGCCGAAGGTGCAGTAAAGTTGTACGATAAGCTTATCCAGGATGGTAAAATCATAACCAATGGCATCCGCTTTGATATCGGAAAAGCTACGATTCGACCGGAATCAATGGGTATTATCAATGAGATCGTAGGCTTGATGAAAGAAAATAGTGACCTCAATTTTAGTATCGAAGGGCATACCGACAGTGATGGTGATGATGCACTGAATATGAAGTTATCCGAGGATCGG
>CAZGOR010000478.1:0-2753 GCA_964527875.1 uncultured Bacteroides sp.
TTCAGTAATATCAGCTGAAGCAAACGTGGCACCATGAATGCCACCTTTCCCGGTTGATGAACCAACAACATACACCGGATTACCAGCACCTTTTGCTATTGCTGAGATCACTTCATCATGTTTGACAATTCCAACCGACATGGCATTTACCAGTGGATTCGTATTAAAGCTTTCATCAAAGAACACTTCTCCACCAACAACCGGTACACCAAATGAGTTGCCATAATCTCCGATACCTTTAACCACACCTTTCAGAAGCCATTTAGTAAGGTCAAGCTCCGGATTTCCAAAACGAAGGGAATTCAACTGTGCAATGGGTCTGGCACCCATGGTGAAGATATCACGGCTGATACCTCCCACACCGGTGGCAGCTCCCTGGTAAGGCTCAATGGCACAGGGATGATTATGGGATTCAATCTTGAAAACACAGGCTAATCCGTTTCCAACATCCACAAGACCGGCATTCTCACTGCCTGCCTCTGCAAGCAGGTTCCTGCCCTCCCTGGGAAGTGTTTTCAACCACTTGATGGAGTTCTTGTATGATGCATGCTCAGACCACATGACTGAATAAATTGATAATTCAGTAAAATTCGGATCACGACCAAGGAATTGTCTGATCAAATCGTATTCCTCAACTGTGAGCCCAAGCTCCCGGGCCGTTTGAACTGTGACTTCCATTATCATGAAGGATTTTGCTACAATAACACGACAAATATAGCCTTATTTTGGCTAACGTATGGTGCAATCAATCCGAAGATAATTAATTTTTTACAGGAAGGCATAACGAAATATCTCCTGCAGAATTAATTAACATTCAATGACTTAGTTATTTGATAGCTTAAAAAACGTTATACATTCCTTTTTTTATACTTTTATGCAAAAAATTTCTTATGAGTGCTGACACGCCCGCCACATGTCAATATCAATGATATGCTGATCATACCAACAGCCCAGGCCAGTGCGACTATCGTGAGTCGTGGGTTATGGGTTGTGGGTTGTGGGTGAGTTAAGACACTCATCCGATGACTTCATAAAGTCATCGGATGAGTATTAAACAAATAAACATGTATTCTTACGACTACCTTCTGAATTTCACCAAATCCGTTTTTCTCAAAATGGATTGCAGCGAGGAAGATGCACTGGCAGCCAGCAGGGTTTTTCTTGCTGCTGAATTACGTGGATTACCCTCTCATGGTATGCTCAGGATAAAAGATTATCACCAGTTATGGAAATCCAAAAGGATCAACACGAAACCACAGGTCAGGATTGTCCACGAAAGTCCCAGTACTGCAGTTGTAGATGGGGACAATGCAATAGGTATGGTTGCCTCAGTCTATTCCATGAATGTGGCTATCGAAAAAGCAAGGCAATATGGCACAGGATGGGTATCCACCAGGAACTCGAATCATTTTGGCATGGGTGCATATTACGTTATGATGGCACTTGATCATGATATGATTGGTATTTGCATGACCAATGCAAATCCTCTTGTTGCACCACCCTACTCGACAAAACCACTTCTGGGAACCAATCCTATAGTAGTGGCTATCCCGACCGGTAAACAACCGCCATTTATTGCTGATTTTTCCACTACAGCCATCTCAAGGGGAAAACTTGTTGTAGCAGCAAAAAAAGGTGAAAAAGTAGATTTTGGTTATGTTCAGGATAAAAATGGCCATCCCAGTAATGATCCTGAGATCATTGAAAAAGGAGGTGCCATGCTTCCTCTGGGAGGTGACCTGGCACATGGGAGTCACAAAGGATATTGCCTGGGAGCTATTGTGGATATTTTCTCGGCAGTATTTTCCGGGGCAAATTTCGGTCCGTTCGTCCCGCCATCGGTAGCCTTTCTTCCCATTCTTGAAGAAAAAGTTGGCGAAGGTACCGGCCATTTCTTCGGAGCCATGCGCATCGATGCCTTTCAGCAAACCGATGAATTCAAGGCAGGAATGGACCGGTGGATAGAGACTTTCCGTAATGCAGAACATGTTGAAGGATCACCCGGTGTAATGATCCCGGGAGATTGGGAAAGGACAAAAGAAGAAGAAATAAGTAAGTCGGGCATAAACATTATTCCTGCAGTAGCAAAAGAACTTAAGGAAATAGCAAATGATCTGGGAGTGGATTTAGAGATAAGATAATTAAAACCTGCTGATATATCCGAAGTGCATTTTTGCATTCCCGATATTTACCGGATTATCAAATTGCCGGCCCATTGCATAAATGATAGTAAAAATACCAGCCCTGGTCTGGAGATTCATCCCAGCACCAAAACCCATGGGATTATCCTCCGAAAAGCCCGATGAAAGATCTTTTCTATAATAACCCTGATCAAAAAACAGGAAGAGATTCGATTGTTCCTCAAACAGATATCTGAATTCCAAAGTGCCCAAAATGAATGTTGACGCCAGGATAGAACTTTCATCCACACCACGGAGGTTATGAATGCCACCCAGTCTGTATAACTCATTCTCAAACAAATGTTCATTCATGATATGCCCGCTGATATTACGAACATGTAATGTAAATCTTGCCCCCAATGGTATAAAAAATGATACAAAACCATCAAAGATCGTTTTGGTTGTTGAGAGGTCAATTGCCTCATAAACATCCTCATTGATTTCCGGACTCTTTCTGATCTTCTTTTTACCTATCGATAAATCGGCTTCAAGAAAAATTCCCTTTCTGGGATTATAAAAATAATCAAGCCTGTTTAATAATATCCCCGCACCATAAAGAGATGTATTTATATC
>CAZGOR010000479.1:0-2749 GCA_964527875.1 uncultured Bacteroides sp.
TTGTCTTATCGGGGAATGCTATATATTCCTGAATAGTCATTTTTGTCGATTTCTACTTCCTCATAAAAAAGAAATATCCCTGGAGAAATACATTAAGATATTGAATGATTTGGCAAAAGGGTAATTCTATTTTTTATGGCATTATACCAGTTTAGTATAAGAGGCGGTACCATATTACATTTAACTTGTTTTAAACTAAAGTGATTTTTTTGCAGATAGTTTGAATTGAAGAGGATGGTTTATTGTGGCACTGACTTTTACACAATTAGCCATTTTGGTTTGCTGGATTCCTAATTTTCGACACTAATCCATCAATATGTTCAAACAAGTGGGGTTTTATTGGATTCCACATTGGATCAAGTATGAAATCAATTCCTTCTCGTCTATCAAGTTTAGCAGCTGGGACAAAATCACTATCCCCAGAAACTAAGATAATTTGTTCAACTTGCCTTTTTAAAGTAATTGAAGCAATATCTAATCCGATTTTAATATCTACCATTTTCTGAGTAAAATCGAAAATAACATCATCTTCAGTCAAATCGTCAATGGTAATTCTCTTCGCTAACAAGTCTTTTGTCTTAGCTGGTTTAATTATCCACCGGTTTTTATCCTCCAAAATACCAAGTCTAAGTGCGACTTTTCTCTTTTTTTTCAATTCGCTAAAGAATTCACATTGAAACTTGTTCTGTTCAGTTTTGGAAAAATCAACCGATTTATTAGTAATAGGATTGTGTTGCTTTTTCTCGTAAGGCAGGCAATCATAATAGAAAATCCTATACAAATCATATGATTCACCTTTTGCTTGATTCAGATGTCTTAAACACATCTCCCATAAATCATTAGCAGTTCTTTGTGGATCAAGCTTTTTAATCTTGTTAATTGAACGGTATCTTTTTAAGAAAAATCCACCGTCAACAAGGATTGCTGTTTTCTTTTTCATATATAATTATAATAAAAAAAAAGCCCTTAGGTCGGCATTCTCGCTATTTTATAAGGAATTGAGAATACATTGCCAAGAGCGTTATATATATTAAATGCAAAGTAACAAAAATTGTTCCAAATACCAAACAATAAATTAGTTTTTCTATGTATTGTGTTCTCTTTCACCATAGTGGCTAATTCTTTTATAGCGACATCCCTCACTGCATATACAATCCTATTCTTTGGTTGTATATGCATCTTTATCTTTTACTTTTCGGGGACAATACTAAAAACTTAGAATTTTACTAAATTATTCAACCAATCACATTTATTTAATTTAAAATTAATGATTTGATATTATTATCAAAATGTTTATACAATAAAAGTGAAGAATTAATATGTATTTTCCCTAATATCCAATCTGTTGACGTCTGCGTTAACGAATTTGCTTTCCTTTTTTTGTCTGTTTTTGTTCCTGCAGGAATAAATTGATCTGATAGTCCCTGTATAATACGTTATATTTTAACGCTCTGCATTGAAATCAGTAAAAATTAATAAAGGAAAAGGTCGTGCGAGTGGCACCACGTCTTACAATCATAAATCCCGCAAGATCAATGATCTGCGGGATTTTGTTATGAATGGGTTGACGATTTCATTGACATTTTATATACTTTGCCTCGATCCGATTTGCTAAGAAGTGAAATATGTCATCCCGATCCGCCGGAAGAAGAGAGATCTCGCAATCACCAGTATCCATCATTGATTTTGAATACGGTTAATAATCTGTTGAATGTGTCCGGAGACTGTCTAAAAAGTAGTATAAACCACAGAGTCCACAGAGTTTTCACAGAGTCCGCAGAGAAGTAACTTTCTTAATATCAAACCTCTGTGAACTCTGTTTAATCTCTGTTTCCTCTGTGGTTAAATGTTTTAATAGACTTTTTAGACAGCCTCGTTAAAAACCGGACTTGACTGTTACACCCTGTACGGGGAGGGAGTCCGGTTGAAAACCGGCCTAACTCAGGCTATAAAAACCGACAACAAACAAACAACAACTGACAACTGACAACTGACAACTTTCCTTCCTT
The DNA here is from genome assembly GCA_964527875.1 of uncultured Bacteroides sp. Classification (GTDB taxonomy): domain Bacteria; phylum Bacteroidota; class Bacteroidia; order Bacteroidales; family SM23-62; genus LJUQ01. Next base: position 2,010 of record CAZGOR010000479.1, read on the forward strand.
AGCCTCAGCTTCAGCCTTAGCCTTCTTTACTGTTTGATTTTTTTGATTTTAAATTTGAATTAGCTTATTTTTATAAAATCAAACCTTATCAATAGTTCCAGTCTATATGACAATCTGGTCCACCGAAATAAAAGATCTTGAAACATTATACACTTCCATAAAAGGCCGGTTTCCTGAATTGGAGAAGGAACTGGAGCAACTGATAGAGACTAAAGATGCGAATGTTGTCATGCTCTATTCGAGAAGGTGCCTTGAGGTAATCGTCACCGATCTATGTGAATCTGAACTTAAAAGACCCCGCAAAACAGAACCCCTTAAAGGTATTATTGATAAGCTGAACAGGGAAGAGAAGGTGCCTGCAAACATCATTGCTTCCATGCAGAGTCTGAATAGTCTATCCACATTCGGTGCCCATCCCAAAGAATTTGATCCACGACAGGTGAAACCGGTCCTTATAAACCTGGTAACTATAATCGAATGGTATCTGAAATATATAGCTGAAAGAGCTGAACCTGTAAAAAAAGAGATGGTTGTGGAGTCTCCTGATAAAAAAAATACCAGAACTACAGAACCTGTTCCTATCCGCAAATCAAGGAAAAATCCAGTCATAATTGTCTCGTGGAGTCTGATTTTTGTGATCATTTTACTCCTGATTTTTAACCCGTTCAAATTTTTCCGGAAAGATAAATTTGAAGATATCAGGGATCCGGAAGGAAAAATCTCCATTGCTGTGATGCCTT
>CAZGOR010000480.1:0-2747 GCA_964527875.1 uncultured Bacteroides sp.
AACCATAACCGCCATATCTGTAGACATTCAATATAGCATAATTGACATCACCCGGTAATTCATCTTCAGCAGATCCAAAAACTTCATTAATGTTCTCAACTATCAATATCCTGGCTGTTATCTTGTGACATGAATTCCCGTGGGTACTTGGCAATTTATGTTTTATTATTTTTATGGCATTACGACCTGCCTTCCTCGCTTCCATCCTTACCTGTTCAATCACAAAATCAAATCCGCACTCTGCACCCAAGCCTACACCGTGTACCTTTACTGTACCGATCTCTTCTGATCCGGCAGTAACCGGCTGCTGAAGACTTAATACTCTGACATTTTCAACATCATCCAATGGCGGATAAATTTTATTTAGATTTGTTGAAATCTTTGGTGAACAGGAATCCAATAATACTGTTACAATTACCAGAAAAATTATTCTTATTTTCATTTTTTAATAATTAATTCATCAGCCTTTCAGAAAATAAAATCCATACATTTGACTCTAAAACGGTTTAATTATTGTTAAGTTAATACTTTGTGCAAACAGGCTGAAGCTACTGAATTTTAATATTCACTTAAATACGTGTTTCAATCATATAAAAGGTATGTTAAGTTAAGCCTTTTTTACAAAAAACCAGTAATCTTATGACCTTCAGATTAATTCATTGTTTGTTTTTTTTAATTCTTGCCTGCCATGTATCGGGACAAAATCACAAAACCCGGTGGCAATCAACCGATATTCAGCATTATTCTTTTTCGGTTAATCTCAGCGACACATCGGATATGATTTATGGTGATGTGGTGGTTACTATCCTGTTCAAAGAACCGGTTAAGACATTTACCCTGGATCTCGCCGGCAAAGATAAAAACGGAAAAGGGATGACTGTGTACAGCATAAGCAGGGATGGCAAGGCAGTAAATTATATGCATCATGATGATGTTCTAACTATGACTATTGATAGCGGTTACAACGGTACAATCAGAAATTACCGGATCAAATATGCTGGTATCCCATCTGACGGGCTGATCATATCTAAAAACAAGTTTGGTGACCGTACTTTTTTCGGCGATAACTGGCCGGAACGTGCTCATAACTGGATCCCCTGTATTGACCACCCATCAGATAAAGCCACATTAGAATTTAAAATATCGGCACCCGATCATTACCAGGTGATCGCAAATGGCCGTTTGATTGAAGAATCCCTCCACGGTCACCATTATAAATTCACACACTGGCAAACAGAGGTTCCCTTACCGACAAAAGTGATGGTCATCGGTGTTGCCCGTTTTGCTGTCGAAAATGTTGAAAATGATCTGAACATACCGGTTTCCACCTGGGTATACCCTCAGAATGATGAGGAAGGATTCAGAGATTATAGAATTGCTACCGAGCCACTGGATTTTTTCATCCGGCTAATAGGAGATTACCCCTTCTCTAAACTGGCTAATGTTCAGTCAACCACACTTTATGGCGGAATGGAAAATGCCGGCAATATCTTTTATCACGAAAGAATGGTAACAGGTAACCAGCAACAGGAAGGTATCATCGCTCATGAAATTGCGCATCAGTGGTTCGGCAATACAGTAACAGAAGAAAACTGGCACCATATCTGGCTTAGCGAAGGTTTTGCCACATACTTTACATATCTTTATTATGAGCATAAATATGGACAGGAAACATTCAGATCGAGAATGGAAAGAGAAAGGAATGTGGTAATCCGGTATGCCTCAAGGCACTTATCACCGGTCATTGATACCACCATTACAAATTATATGGATCTTTTAAACCCCAATTCGTATCAGAAAGGTGCATGGTTCCTGCATATGCTGAGAAAGAAACTGGGCGATGACCTGTTCCGTGAATGTATCAGAACCTACTATAAGAAATTTCAATACAGTAATGCTCTTACTGAAGATTTTCAACACATCGCCGAATCACTTGCGGGAAAGGATCTGGATTATTTTTTTAAACAGTGGTTATATCAGGCCGGGCATCCTGTGCTGGATATACACTGGGTACAGAAAAAATCCGGAATTGAAATAGAAATTGAACAGACTCAGCAAGGATCCGCATTTGTATTTCCTCTGGAACTTGAATTGGTTTTACGTGATGGTTCAAAAAGACCCGAAAGTGTTTATGTCGATCAACCTAAAAAATCATTTTTAATCCCTATTAATGAAAAGGTCGAGAAAATAATTCCTGATCCGGGAGTATGGTTGCTGTTTGAGATTGATAGGGGGAAATAAAAACTAATGGACTTTTTAGACAGCCTCCTCCATCAACGATGGTTTAAACAGTAAAGTCCGGTTGCCAACCCTGCCTACCGGCAGGCAGGCGGACACATTCTATACCGTGTGAGCACGCAAAGAAAATGCAAAGTGTATAAAGTTCAAATACTATTTATAGAACTATTCAATTCTGACCGTAAAGACTTTCTCTGAACCTTGGTCATCGTAATCATCATGAAACAGCAGGAAAATATCTCCTGTGGAATTGATTTCAAATTCAGCCGGGAATCTGCTCCACCCTGATATATCAATCATTTCTTCGGGATTAGCAGGATTGGGCATTTGCAAAATGATTTCAGGAGTTATGGTTTCATAATTACTGGCCATAAAACTTATTCTGTCACCTTCTTTTAAACTGATTTTATAATAATCACGATCACCGGCCGGGAAGATTGCCAGGTTAATTGTATCACCACGTTTTACAGGCTTTGCATCATTTCTGATATTATTGGGTTCAGCAGGAT
>CAZGOR010000481.1:0-2720 GCA_964527875.1 uncultured Bacteroides sp.
AAAAGATGTTTGATATTATCCTGAATATTATGCCGGAATGGGTTGGGAATATTAATTAAAATGATGATTTTACCTGCGAACAGGATATAGCTTCGCTAAGTGATCCAGTCATTTAAAGTGACTGGATCATTAAAAACCCCTAACCATTAATGTCAAAAAATCGAAAATATCGGTAGGTTGGAAATAAATATTTTATTTATCAGCGCAGCGTATCCCCCTCAAGCCTTTCATATGCCCCAATATCCGGACCGTCATCATCCAGCCTGCTGTTACCGTTCAGATCCAAGGGAAAGAGGGAAGCATAATCAGTTAATCCCCTGTCTTTGGCAGCTGAAAGCGTATCAAGCTGGTAATCACCATCTTTGTATGATATGAAATTGGGATCTTCGAAATTGTATATCTCCTTGAACCGGGTCTGGTCATCCAGATCGAATTTTTCCGGATCTATTTTTGTCACACAATGATCGAGTTCATAATTCAAAACAGTATTGGGATAGACATCGATCTCAAATTCACTTTCCCTGCTTCCATATATGATACAGTTCCCGAAAAATGCTTTTTCGATGGGCCTTACCTGGATATCGCCGTAAATGTCTTTATAATAGTTATTCAATGCCACAGCCGGGCTGGTACGTGAAATGGATTCATACCCTCCCCAGTAATTCGCAATGGTGCAGTGGTAAAATTCATAGCTCTCCCCCCAGAGTAAGGCCAGTGCATACTGTCCGCAGTTACCGATCACACAGTTGCTGGCTTTGATGGTCGTCCCGAGACCGAGAATGCCGACAGCCGACATGTTTAGAATCATTGTATTGGAAATTTCAAGAGTTGGAGTCACCAGACTGGCCAGCGTATCTGCTTCTATCCCGATGATACCATTCTTAATAACAGCATAATTGATCTTATTATCATGACTTCCGGGGAAAAACCTGAGACCGTTCCATTGACCGGGCTTGTCCTGATAAAACTGTTCCAGCCTGTCACCCTGGAAAGTGACCGGATGATCAAGACTACCATTCACAATCAGTGTTCCTGCTATATAAAGATATGAATTACGGTGAAAGTGAATCCTGATACCTTCTTCGATAGTCAGTACCTGATTTGTGTCAACCAGCATGGAATTGATCACCAGGTAGGGCTTATCATTGATCCAGGTCTCCGTTTCGATGATCTCCCCGTTGATCAGGTGGACATCCTGTCCCCATGCAACAAGATCAACGTCCTGGAGGTTACCGTTCGTAATAAAGATAATGGAATCATGGATAACCAGCAATGAGTCCAGATTATTCGGATTCAGTGTAACCTCCACAAAGATATAGAGTGAATCATCCCCGGGTATTTCCACGTCCGTTGCATAATTTCCGGGAACACCATCTATGTTAAGCCTGAACACTGATTGGCTTCCACCAGCCAGTGCTATCGAGGAAATTTTAACAGGCTGGTCATACTTGTTATAAACCCTGAGTTGTTTTGTGGTTGAACCAATAGTGGTAAATATTGTATCGAATAATACAGTGTCGGTGGAAAAGCCAAGTTTTACATTGGGATCTTGCAGCCATTCGAGCCGCTCGCATTTAATGAAAGCGGCAAAAATGGCTATTGTCAGAAAATATTTGAAGCATTTACTCATCCGGGTAGAATCCAGGTAAAAATATGCATTCCTGAATAACAGGTATTACTTTGAACGCATAGATAACGAAATTCTTTAAAAATAATTACAACATTAATTACTTTTTAACCACAGAGAACACAGAGAATTCCCAGCTACAAGATCACAGTTCCCAGCTACCAGATCCCAGCTACCAGCACCCATAACCCAGTTCCCCTTTAAAAAATTTCATCAAAAAAATTTGTCACTATGATAATTAATTCATATCTTACCTTATTGATTCTCAGTTAGATAAATTAGATTTATCTAACAAAAGATTCTCCTGGATTTAAGTAATTTTTATATCAAATCAACTTATTAAAATGAATACCCAAAGACTACTAAAACTATCAGCAGCGCTGGTTCTGGCATTTGTCTCAATACACTTAATCACGGGCCAGGACTGGCTTGAAATTAAGGATTTTCTCGCTTCTGATTATGCCGGAGGTGACTATACAGGATATTCAGTCAGCATCGATGGCGATATTGCAGCTGTTGGTGCATATCGTACGAGTGATCCGGCAATGGGTTCCGAGGGATCGCAAACAGGTGCAGTATATATTTTATGCCGGAACCAGGGGGGAACAAACAACTGGGGAGAACTAAAAAAGTTATATTCATCTGACCATTATGAACGCGATTACTTCGGATGGTCGGTTTGTCTTTCCGGCGACTACTTGATTGTTGGTGCACCATATGAAGATCATGATGCAAGTGGAAGTAGTTATATTCCCTATGCAGGATCCGCCTATATTTTTTACAAGGATCAGGGAGGTACAGATAACTGGGGACAGGTAGCAAAAATTGTTGCCAGTGATCGTGAAGAAAATGATGCCTTTGGCACCTCAGTTTCAATATCAGGCAATTATGCAGTTGTCGGAGCTTACCAGGAAGATGAGGATGCTTCGGGTGGAAATGAATCAACAAATTCTGGTTCGGCTTATATCTTTTATAAAGATCAGGGTGGAACAGATAAATGGGGGCAAATAAAGAAAATTGTCGCCGGTGACAGGGAAACTTTTGATGATACACCCGATCAATTCGGATATTCAGTATCCATCTCAGGTGATAA
>CAZGOR010000482.1:0-2712 GCA_964527875.1 uncultured Bacteroides sp.
ATATTGATAATTAGGAATTTGTAGAGCCGCGCCGCGGCGCGGCTCTACAAAAAAACTATGATTCAATTACTTAGCTCTTTCAATCGCACAACGCGTTGATTATTGATATTTATTGATCTTATTATACAGGGTTTGTCTGGAAATCCCCAGTTGTTTTGCCGCTTTGGAAAGGTTTCCCTTATGTTTTTCCAGGCATTCCACGATCATGGAACGTTCCATTTCTTCGAGAGTGGCCGGCCAGGTTTTTACCCCGGGCTTGCCTTCGGATCCCAGAATAAAATCTTCTTTCTCCAGATTGGAGTGGTTTGATAATATTACAGCTCTCTCAACAACATGCTGCAGTTCCCTGACATTTCCCGGCCAGTGATAGTTCGATAATTTTTTCATAGCTGCCGGACTTATCCTCATATCAGGTTTGCCGTATTTTCTAACCAGTTTATCCAGGAAGTATTCAACCAGCTCAGGTATATCATTGTCACGCTGCCGTAACGGTGGCATTTCAATGACAATGGTGTTGATCCTGTACAGGAGATCTTCCCTGAATTCCCCGTCCTTTACCATCTGCGTAATATCAGCGTTAGTAGCAGAAATAAGCCTGATATCAACATTCACCGGAATGTTGCCACCTACCCTGGTTACCTGGTGGTTCTGTAGTACATTCAGTAATTTAGCCTGCAGAGGCAGGGGGAGGTTGCCGATCTCATCCAGGAACAAGGTGCCCTTATGAGCCAATTCAAATTTTCCTTTCCGTTCTTCTTTCGCATCGGTGAATGCTCCTTTCTCATGTCCGAATAACTCACTCTCGAACAAAGTTTCAGCAATAGCTCCAATATCCACGGTAACCATGAGCTGATCCTTTCTGCCGGACATGCGGTGGATTTCCCAGGCGAGGAGTTCTTTACCGGTACCGTTTTCCCCTGTAATCAAAATATTGGCATCGGTGGCGGCTACTTTTTCAGCCATCTCCAGGATACTTTTTATGGCCTTTGAAGATCCGATCAGGCTTTTGCCAGGTTTATTGATTTCTGAAATCAGGGCTTTTTCTTTTCCCTTCAGTTTTAATAATTCCCTGTTTGAACGGCTGAACTTGTAAGCTGCATTGATCGTTGCCAGGAGTTTATCATTTTCCCAGGGTTTCAGGATAAAATCATAGGCGCCGAGTTTAACAGCTTTCACAGCCAGGTCGATATCTCCATAAGCGGTGATCATCACCACACAGGCTGAAGTCTGAATCCGGATGATTTCAGCCATCCAATACAAACCTTCATTGCCTGAGGTGACACCGGCTCTGAAGTTCATATCCAATAATATGACATGGAATTCTTCTTTTTGCAGTAAATTCGGGATCTGTTCCGGATTGCTGAGGGTGGTGATATGACTGTAATGATATTTCAGAAGTACCCTCAATGCTTCCAGGATCTTTTTATTGTCATCAACGATCAGGATCGAACATTCCTTCATATTAAAAAATTATTATATCAAATCTTTCATAAATTACAAATTTGTCAATTAATTCGACAAAGATTGTCCAAAAATTTTACACTTTTTTACCAGGAGCAATGCATAAGTTGCAGATATACAGGATTATATATTTTATGGCACACCGATTGAAGACTTTATACAGAATACATGAATTGTGATATTAACAGCAGACAATCTATTTATTAAATTCGGGAATCTGAGTAAGGTATTCCGGACAGAAGAGGTTGAGACAACAGCCCTTCGTAAGGTCAATTTTGGTGTAAGGCATGGCGAATTTGTTGCGATCATGGGTCCTTCGGGTTGCGGGAAATCCACCTTGTTAAATATCATGGGATTGCTGGATAATCCGACCTACGGCTCTTATTTTTTCGATGGGGAAGAGGTGTCGGGATTAAAAGAAAAACAGCGGGTCGAAAGAAGAAGAGGAAGGATTGGTTATATTTTTCAAAACTTCAACCTGATCGATGAACTCAATGTATTTGACAACGTGGAGATGCCGTTGATATTTTTGAAGATCAGAGCAAAGGAGCGCAGAAGAAGCGTGAGGGAAGCGTTGGATCGCCTGAAGATCAGTCACAGGTACAGGCACTATCCACAGCAGCTTTCAGGTGGACAGCAACAGAGGGTGGCCATTTGCCGTGCCGTCGTATCAAACCCGCATCTGATTCTTGCCGATGAGCCTACCGGGAACCTGGATTCAAAAAATGGTACGCAAGTAATGGAATTGCTCAGTGAACTTAACCGGGATGGGACTACCATTGTGATGGTTACGCACTCGGAAAGAGACGCTTCATATGCTCACAGGATCGTTAAAATGCATGACGGAAGGATCATTCCTGACAGGGATTTATAATATATAGCTATGATATTATACACTATCAAATCTGCATTTAATTACCTGTGGAGCTCATGGAGGTTTACCATCCTGAATATCACCGGACTTGCATTGGGTCTGGCCATTACGATCATGATGGTGATGCTGATCCACTACGAACTGTCTTTCGACAATTTCCATCAGGACAGGGACAGGATCCTGCAGGTAGTTGAACATGATCTGAAGGCTGACGATTTCACTACTTTCTGTCCTATCCCGCTTCCTTCGACCATTATAGAGGAATTCCCGGAGGTACAGCATACGACTGGTATCTGGACCATGGTTCACAGGGAGGCAGCCTTTAAGTGGCATGACAGGGAATATTCAGGTTTTACGGGTGCCTCGGTTGATACCGG
>CAZGOR010000483.1:0-2709 GCA_964527875.1 uncultured Bacteroides sp.
CTCTGTGAAAACTCTGTGAACTCTGTGGTTTATATTGCTTTTTAGACAGCCTCTTCATTCTCATTATCAGGTACCTGTAGAGCCCTGCTTTCCAGCCGGGACACAACAATCGTTGATATAACCTTCATGACTTGACATTGATTTAATAACATATAATCTGCGAGAAGCCTTTCCCAGGTCTGCCTCTTAAATTACAATCCCGCACAAAAATACCATTTTCAGTCATAACTCTGAAAAACAGAAATGTTAATACCGGGTTAATGTTAAAGAATTATCCGGGGATCTCTTCCCCATCGGCGGTGAACATATGAACATCGAACAGGCTGAGCGATGTGGAAGGTTTAACCGAAATCCTGCAGTACATCTCTTTTCCCCATTTTTTTACCAGTGAAGACATGCCACGGCTGAGGTAAGCCTCAATAAAGGGATGGACATGAATGGTCATTTTTTTCAGCTTATACTCTTCTATAGCATCGCGGAGAATTTCTTTCAGTTTTTCTATAAACAGGATGGTGGGGGCGACGGTTCCTGTTCCTCTGCAAGTAGGACATTTTTCGGATACATCAATAGTCATTTCAGGGCGGACCCGCTGCCGGGTGATTTGCATAAGCCCGAACTTGCTGAGAGGCAATATGTTATGCTTTGTGCGATCGTTTGCCATGGCTTTTTTCATCTTCTCGAAGACCATGTTTCTATGTTCATTTGAATTCATATCGATGAAATCTACCACGATGATCCCGCCCATATCACGCAACCTGAGTTGCCGTGCAATTTCATCCGCGGCTGCAAGGTTTACTTCAAGCGCGTTCGTCTCCTGGTTGGTCGTCGTCTTGGACTGGTTGCCCGAGTTCACATCGATCACGTGCAGGGCTTCGGTATGCTCAATGATCATATAAGCCCCGTTCCTGAATGAGACGGTCCGGCCGAAGAGGGATTTGATCTGTTTGCTGACACCAAACTTCTCAAAGATCGGCTCACCACCTGAATAGAATTTGAGGATCTTCTTTTTCTCTGGTACAATGATAGAGATATAATCCCTCATCTCCCTGAAAAGGGTGGGATCATTCACATGGATGCTGTTAAACGAAACATTGAGGATATCCCTTAATATGGCCGTGGTGCGGTTGACCTCACTGATGATCAGCCTGGGGGGGACGGCACCGGATAGATTCTGGAAAGCAGACTCCCATCGCTTGATCAATGTTCTGAGTTCATTGTCAAGCAGGGCTACCTTTTTATTCTCCGCCACAGTCCTGACAATAATACCGATATTTCTGGGACGTATACTGAGAAGCAGCCCCTTGAGCCTGTTTTTTTCGTCGGCAGATTCTATCTTCTGGGAAATAGATACTTTGTCACTGAAAGGTATTATCACCAGATTCCTTCCGGCAATGGATATTTCAGAACTTAACCTCGGACCTTTCGTGGATATCGGCTCCTTGACGATCTGTACAATAATACTCTGTCCGGATTTAAGAATATTGGCAATCCTGCCTTCCTTATTGATATCCTGCTCCTTCTTAAATTTATGGAGGGGCGGTAATTTTCCCTTTTTCGACAGTGCCAGATGAAGATATTTATTCAGGGAGTTGAATTGCGGCCCCAGATCAAGATAATGCAAAAAGGCATCCTTCCCATAACCGATATCGACAAATGCAGCATTAAGCCCTGGCATGATCTTTTTCACCTTGCCAAGGTATATGTCTCCTACCGAATACTTTGGATCGCTCTTTTCTTTCTTTAACTCAACAAGCTTTTTGTCTTCAAGCAGGGCAATGGAAATTTCAGTGGAAGATGCATTAATAATAAGCTCTTTTTCAGATTCCTTGCTCACAAATCCAATACGTTTTTCGCAGTACCATCGTTACACGAGCAATAAATACATACACAAGAAACCTAAAAAATATTAAAATTTTTTAGGTTCAGGATAAGATAAAATCTTCTGAATGAATAAAATGGGAATTGGCTTTCTACTTCTTCTTTTTATGCCTGTTCTTCCTTAACCGCTTCTTGCGCTTATGCATTGCCATCTTATGCCTTTTTCTCTTCTTTCCACTTGGCATTTTCTGATCTCCTCTTAAAATGGATGAAAAAACGGTTAGCGCTTAACGCTGTTCTTCACCTTGTTAACAAATGATTTCGCAGGCTTGAAAGATGGAATGTAGTGTTCCGGAATAATAATGGTGGTATTTTTTGAAATATTCCTGGCAGTCTTTTTTGCCCTTTTCTTAACAATAAAACTGCCGAATCCCCTGAGATATACATTCTTGTCCTTTATAATGGAATCCTTAACAGTTTCCATAAAGGCTTCTACAGTTTTTTGAACTGTTACTTTTTCAATCCCGGTGTTTTTTGAGATCTCGTTTACGATGTCTGCTTTAGTCATTTTAAAAATCTTTAATTATCAATAAATTACATTGAATTTTATAACTTGAACTGCAAATATAAATGATTTCTCTTTATAAATGAAATACTAATCCATTATTTTTAATGATTTGTTTATAAAAAGATTACAGTTTATTCAGTTCGCTATGCTCCTGAATAAACTGTTCATTAAACATTGCGACCATTGCGACAACTGCGAGCTTTACACGATCAACCCATGAATATTAACAGGAGCATCGGCCAAAAACTCATCCGCTGGTATCTTGAACACAAGCGTGACCTGCCCTGGAGAGATACAAAAGACCCATACACGATATGGGTATC
>CAZGOR010000484.1:0-2676 GCA_964527875.1 uncultured Bacteroides sp.
TCTGTGAAAACTCTGTGGACTCTGTGGTTTATACTACTTTTTAGACAGCCTCTAATTAATTTTGCCAACTGCAGCTTCTAACCTGTCTTCTCACTCACACCCTGTCCTCACACAACCTTGTAACTTGAAACCTGCAACCTGCAACTTTAAATAATTAACATTTTTCATTATAAAAAGTTCAGAGCAAAATTTTATCCCATATTCTTAATTATCTCATCCCCGAATTCCGATGTTTTGAGTTTGGTGGCTCCTTCCATCAGACGTTCAAAGTCATATGTCACCCTTTTATCCAGAATGGCCTTTTGGATACCTTTCACGATCAGATCTCCGGCCTCCTTCCACCCAAGGTATTCAAGCATCATGACTCCGGAAAGGGTCAGAGAACCCGGATTCACCTTATCCTGGTTGGCATATTTGGGTGCCGTTCCATGTGTTGCTTCGAATATGGCATGGCCCGTTTCGTAATTAATGTTTGCTCCCGGAGCGATACCGATCCCGCCAACAATAGCTGCAAGTGCATCAGAAATATAATCGCCATTCAGATTCAAAGTTGCAATAACCGAATATTCTGCCGGACGTGTCAGTATCTGTTGAAGGAAAGCATCTGCAATAAAATCTTTGACCAGCAGTTTACCGCTTTTTAATTCCCGTTCCTGTATTTCATTCGCTGCATCGACTCCCTTTTCGGCTTTGATCCTGTCGTATTGCTGCCAGGTAAATACCTTGTCTTTGAATTCCCTTTCAGCCATATCATATCCCCATTTCTTAAATTGTCCTTCGGTAAATTTCATAATATTACCCTTATGAACCATGCACACGGATGGTTTATTATGTTCAAGCGCATAATTGATGGCTGCCCTGACCAGTCTTTCCGTACCTTCTTTTGAGACAGGTTTGATCCCGATCGATGTTGTTTCCGGAAAACGGATCTTTGTAACCTTCATTTCATCCTGAAGAAATTTTACCACTTTACTATTTTCTTCCGTTCCCATCATCCATTCTATGCCGGCATAGATATCTTCGGAATTTTCACGGAATATAATCATATCAGTTGTCGTCGGATTTTTAACCGGTGATGGTACACCCTGGTAATATTTAACCGGGCGCAGACATACATACAGATCAAGTATCTGCCTGAGAGCCACATTCAATGAGCGGATACCTCCTCCAACCGGGGTGGTAAGCGGACCTTTAATGGCAACAAGATACTCTTTAATAACTTCGATTGTTTCCTGGGGCAGCCATTCACCTGACTTGTTATAAGACTTTCCCCCGGCATATACCTCTTTCCAGATAATTTTACGCTTTTCCCTAAAAGCTTTGCTGACAGCTGCATCAAATACCCTAACCGATGCAGCCCAGATATCGGGTCCTGTACCATCACCCTCAATAAAAGGTATAATCGGGAAATCAGGTACAATTAATTTACCGTTCGCGGTCTTAATTTTTTCTCCTTCCATTGTTTGTAATATTAAATTTTAAAAAGATAATTGTTAAATTAATGAGACTAGACTTTCATGAGCTGCAAGCGAAATGAAAGTGTTAAGTCGAATTAATCCCGATAGCGAAGCGTATCGGGATCTCGTCATTATATGTATTGTCAAAGTTATCAAACTGTTAAACTATTATATTATTAAATTGGTCACAGTGAACCACAGAGTGATACTGAGAACCACAGAGATCAATTTCTCTGTGGACATCTTTTACCTCTGTGAACAGTTGATTATTTCCTTTTTTTTAACAATCAGTACACCACCTCTTAGTCCCAACTTTAGACTGTTTCTCCTGCTATCATTCATCCATTGACCATAAATCCTTTCTTCCTTAGCTTTTTCTTATTGCGACCATTGCAACAAACCCATTATTCAAAATCAAGATTAAAATCCTGTTTCAGCTTGCCAAGATCGGGATTTTTCTTTAGCATATGTTCATACTTCTCTTCTGAAGTGTATAATTTTATCTGTTCATTATCATCAGTCTTTACTGATGTGTTGATCAGGATCAGGTCATTCTTTAATTTTTCCCTGAGAAAAATCAGGATATCCTGTTTGATATCTTTCTGAAATTCATCTTTCTGGTCGGTATTATCGAGGATAAGGTTAATTTTATTGTCCTCATGAATTTCAGGCAAATGGCTTTTGAGTGTATTATACATCCTGGGTCTTGTTATCCTGAGTTCTTCAGCAAAATCGTTCCATGCCTGGATGAGTTCTTTCAAAGTAAAAGACTTATCATTCATATTTTTATCGGTTTCATCAGACCCGGCAATGTCTTCTGTTTCATTTCTGCGGGTATTATTACCGTGTAATGCTTCTCTGATTGAATATACAGAGGAAATATTTTTTCCAAATGATGGACTGGTGTTTTCATCGAATTCTTTCTGATTCTCTTTTTCAACACTTTCATCGAATTGTTCTATGTTTTCATCTTCATCGCTTTCTTTTTCCATTTCTATTTTTTCTTCTTCACCTATATCAATATCTCCATCCCCTTCAAGCCCTTCATTTTCGGTTTCGGTTTCAACCGGTTCCTGATCATCCGTACCCGCAGATTCTTCCTCAGGTTGACTTGGTGACTTGCTGACTTGCTGACTTGCAGGCTCTTCTTCCTGTTGACTTGCAGACTTGTTGACTTGCTGACTTGCAGGCTCTTCTTCCTGTTGACTTGCAGACTTGT
>CAZGOR010000485.1:0-2671 GCA_964527875.1 uncultured Bacteroides sp.
CTCAACAGTTCTGAGAATCTGCAAGAAACATTATCCTTCGTTAAAGAAAAATTTGATGAAATGCTCCCGGGGAATCCTTTTATGTACACCCGGATGGATGATTATTTCAACAAACAATACCATATAGAACAAACATTTGAGAGGATATTTGAGGTTTTCACAATACTGGCTATATTTATTGCCTGCCTGGGTCTGTTTGGTCTGTCATCGTTTGAATCTGCCCAGCGGATCAGGGAAGTGGGAATACGTAAGGTACATGGTGCCAGTATTTACAATATTCTGACTTTATTTTCAAAGGATTTTATTAAACTCAATCTCATCTCGATTCTGATTGCTGTACCGGTCATTTATTTCTTAATGAATTATTGGCTTCAGAATTTTGCTTATCGTGTCGGGATAAACGTTATGTTTTTTATTATCCCAACGGTGATCATCCTGTTTTTGTCATTATTCACAGTTAATTTGCAGGTATTTAAAATTGCAAGTACAAATCCGGCCGATTCCCTCAGATATGAATAACACTAATAAACAGAGTAATAACTAAAAGAGTAGAATTATGAAAACATCAATTTTTCCTTTTATGGTTCTTATATTATTTGGAACCATTAACCTGGGGGCCCAGGTCGGTTCGATTGAAAGTACAATGACGGATAATCGCGATGGTAAAGTCTATCAAATAGTAAAAATCGGTGACCAATGGTGGATGGCCGGGAACCTTAATTTTGAAACATCCGGCGGATCGTGGTGCTACAATAACGATCCGATAATATGTGATGAATTCGGAAGACTTTATGACTGGAAAACTGCAACAGAAGTTTGTCCTGCAGGATGGCATCTGCCCAGTGATGATGAATGGAAGAATTTGGAAAAAACATTTGGTATAGTTAAAGAGCATCTGGATAGAATGGGCTGGCGCGATCTGCAAGGGAATAACATATATAACGATTTTCCTGGGTTTCAGATAATCATGGCCGGGTATCGTCCTTATGGAGATGGAGCTTTCGATGATATTAGAGACGACGCGTATTTCTGGACATCCACTAGCTATGATAATATTGACGCGTGGAAACGCACTTTCGACGATAACCGTAACCAGATCGGACGGGGTTATGATAGCAAGAGAAAGGGATTTTCGGTAAGATGCGCTAAAGATTAATAGAACACTCACCGGGTTGATGTTTTAAAGTCACCCGGTGAGTGTTTTGTAACCTGCAACCCTATAACCTTTCTCCAATCTCCATGCACCATGCACCATGCACCATGCACCATGCCTACACCTTAATAAATACCCTATACCTGTACAGAATCAATGCCGGGATATATATGATCAGCATATAAACAAACGCATACATGAATGATACCAGTTTCGGAGGGAATCCGATGCCTGTAAATGCATCCATGAACAATCCGTTCAGAGAAGCCCCGTGAATGATGTCATTATAAAAAACGACTGTCAGTATACCTGCAAGTACATAAGATGTGATGGCATTGGCTCCGTATACCCTGCCAAGATGTGTCCAGCGGGTATAACCTTTTATGTCGACAATCAGAATACAGGCAGCAAAACCCATGGTAGCCGCACCGGAGGTATACAACACATAAGAACTTGTCCAGATGTTTTTGTTGATCGGGAAGAACCAGTTCCAGACAACACCGGCGATGAACATCATAAATCCGAGGAAGAAGAGCCACACCAGTCTTTTATTCTCATCCTTCACAGAGAGATATAATTTACCTACCAGCATACCGGTTATCCCTGTAACAATTGAAGGGAATGTGCTGAGTATTCCTTCCGGATCCCATGTTTTTTGCCACATCACACCGGGCAAAAGAAGTGTATCCAGGTAGTTTGCCCAGTTCGTTTCCGGAACCGACAGATCGGGTTTTCCAATGCCGGGTATGGGTATATAAGCCATTATGATCCAATAAGCAACAAGGATAATAGCACCAATTTTTACCTGTGTTTTCCAGCTGGTTTTCAGGAATAATAAAGCACAGACAAGAAATACAACGGAGATACGCTGTAGGACACCGGTCCAGCGTATAGCTGTAAAATCAAATTCCGGTGCAAGCCATAAAAAAAGGCCGAGCAGATAAATGTTGATTGACCGGATAATGATCTTCCTGTAGATCTTTCCCATTGGAACATTTGCCTCAAGCCGTTTGGTATAAGCAAAAGCGATAGAAACACCGACAATGAAAAGGAAAAAAGGGAAGATCGTATCTGTAAGTGTACAACCGTTCCATTCAGCATGTCGAAGCGGTGCATAAACATGCTGCCATGATCCGGGATCGTTCACAATGACCATCGCTGCAATAGTGAAACCACGCAGTGCATCCAGTGAAATAATACGGCCAGGTTTAACTTTGGTGTTTGTGGGAGATTGGTTCATTTTTGTAATTATTGAATGATATAAATTGATTTTAGCATATTAGCATAGTAGTATTATTACAATTAAGATTTATATGTATAAATCAAAGTCACACCCTTTTCTCTTGACTCACTCCACCTTACTGTTCTGTGGACTCGCAGGCAGGCCGTCGGGGGTGTGTCACAACTATATTTAACCGATAGAAGATCGCAAAGGATGCGCAAAGGACGCAAAAATTATATAGCTGAATATCAATTCCCTGCCTGCTTCGCCTTCCTTCAGCCGCCAAAGGCTTGCCG
>CAZGOR010000486.1:0-2645 GCA_964527875.1 uncultured Bacteroides sp.
TGATGAGTTTGTATACGGCCTGAGGCCTTTGATTGAAGCAATTGAATCGGGCCGTGATATTGAAAAAGTGTTTCTGAGGAAAAACCTGCAGGGTGATACCTATAAATATATTCTGAGCCTTGTCAGGCAAAGATCGATACCCTTCCAGTTTGTTCCGGTTGAGAAACTAAACCGTATTACACGCAAGAACCACCAGGGAGTCATTGCCTATATATCACCGGTTAGTTATCAGCATCTTGACCAGGTTATACCTGCTATTTATGAATCGGGTGAAGAGCCCCTGGTTGTGCTGCTGGATGGTATAACTGATGTCATGAATTTTGGTGCAATTGCCAGAACTGCCGAATGTGCCGGTGTGCATGCCATTGTTATTTCCTATCATGGCTCTGCCCGGGTCAATGCAGATTCTTTAAAAGCATCGGCAGGTGCACTGAACAGAATACCGGTCAGCAGGGTCCCGAACCTGATTTATGCAGTAAACTTTCTCAGGAATAGTGGATTAATGATTGTTGGCTCAACTGAAAAGGCAGATAAACGCTATACCCGGGTCCGGATTACCGGTCCATGTGCAATCATTCTCGGTTCTGAAGAAAAAGGTATCTCGGCAGGACTCATGAAAAGATGTGATGAAATTGTCGGGATCCCTGTGATGGGACAGATATCCTCGCTGAATGTCAACGCTGCCTTCGCAGTCCTTGTTTATGAGATTGTCAGACAAAGAATGAGTAACTGAATTTTGCCTAATTGATTGGCAGTGACCTGCTAAATCCTTCTTCAAGTGAAATAAAAGTCTCTGTCCTGGATATCCCGGGAATGGTCTGAACCCTGTCAGTCAGGATTGATTTAAGATGTTCATTATCCTTCGTATAGATCTTGATGAAGATAGAATAATTTCCCGTTGTATAGTGGCATTGAGTTATCTCCGGGATTTTTTTGAGTTTTTCCAATACCTCCCTGTACAGGCTTGCTTTATCAAGGAATATTCCCATGTATGCACAGGTTTTGTAACCAATCATCCTGGGTTCAACCGTGAATTTTGACCCGGTGATCACACCCATTTTTGTGAGCTTTTGAATACGCTGATGGATTGCTGCACCGGACACATTGCATTCCCTGGCAACTTCAAGATATGCTATGCGGGCATTTTGTGTGATCATCGAAAGGATCTTCTTGTCCAAAGTGTCAATTTGAAAGTTATCTTCCATAAAAAAGTATCTTAATAATTAAATTGTAATTAAAAGGATGTATAAAATTACAAATTATTATTGATTAAAAAATATTTTAAAATTATTGATTAATTTATTTGTTATATTATGTCAGTTTAATATTTTTGTAAGGGTTTTAGTTAGTAATAAAATCGGGGCAGGAGAAAATTGTTTTTTTTATTCTTTCCACCAGGTCTTGGCAATTTTCCTGCCCCGTTTGTTTGTTCATAGCCTTAGGCTGATAACATCATTTTAGAGGATCCTCGAAATGGTCGGAATCTTTGATTCGTTACCATTTCAGGATCGGGATCCGGAAACGGCCAACCGACAACTGCGAATAATTTACACCGGTTAACAACCGGGTTTGACTGTTGCACTCTTTATTACTATAGCTGCCGGTTAACAACCTTGCCTGCTGCGCCTTCGCGAAGCTTGCGCCTCCGCTAAAGCTTTGGCGGCACGCGGACGGCGAAGCAAGGCCGGCAGGCAGGTGGCAGAACTTTTATATACCTTCCCACTTTTGCACTTTCCCACCTTTGCATTTTTTGCGACCGATGTGACAATTGCGACCACTGCGACATTGCGACTCCCGATTCGCTTCGCTTCTCGGGATTCCAGCCTGCCGGCTGGCAGGAGTTCGACTTTGTTTATTCAGTTCGCTTTGCTCCTGAATAAACAGTCGCACTTGAACATTGCGACAACTGCAACTTCTGCTACATTGCGCCCATTTAAATAGTAATCCAGGCGCTACATCCTACACTTTATACCTTTACTTTGTGAGTTTCTGAAAATCATCACCGGTAGGATTCTGGAAGACCCTGAGATCAAATTCGGGTATTACGGCAAGGATGTGGTCGAAAATATCGGCCTGGATGGCTTCGTAGTTTGCCCAGGCCTGATCATTACTGAATACATAGATCTCAACAGGGATGCCCTTTTCGGTGGGCTGAAGATGCCTTATAAGGAAAGTCAGGTTCTGATGTATCTTCGGGTGGTTCCTGAGATATACTTCAACATATTTCCTGAACGTTCCCAGGTTGGTCATCCTGCGTCCATTCACCTTTACAGAATCATCAATGTTATGAAGCTTGTTGGAGCAGGAACTGGGTATATTCGTGGACCTTTTATTGCTTCTGGTGTTTTTGTAGGAATAATATCTTCTGTCGTTACCATTTTAATATTTATACCTGTATCAATCTGGCTTGGGAATCAGATGACTGACTTTGTGGGGATTAATTTATATACATATTATAAAACAAACTTCTTTCAGTTGTTTATCATTATGCTTGGGTCTGGTGTAACGATTGGAGTCATTTCCAGTATTTTCGCTATCCATAAATATCTACAAAAATAATTATTTTAGCTGTTCCGTATTAAATTAGATTACGGAGGTTAATATATATAATATAGATATAGAAAATAGAAATGTTATTATTAATT
>CAZGOR010000487.1:0-2643 GCA_964527875.1 uncultured Bacteroides sp.
ATAAAATGAACTTTTCTAAAAGAGAATTTCCATTGAATATCAAAGGATTAATAATTTTTACTTTTGACTTTACACTAGTATGATTCTATTTAGAAATTTGTACTTTAGAAAAAAATTTAACAATGAAGTTTAAAATTATCGCAATTATTTTACTATCACTACTTTTAGTTATTTTTGCTTTGCAAAATACTGAAATAGTGGAGATTAAATTATGGTTTTGGGTGATAAAAACACCCAGAGCTTTGTTAATATTGCTCAGCATAATAATGGGTGTAATTATTGGAATGATTTCATCAAAATGCAGTTTTAAAATACAAAAAAAAGAAGTCAACAATAAAATTGAGCACGCATAATTGTGTCCTCCTCCGAATGTGGTTAAATTGGCAAAATGGTTAGGATTTGGAATTTCAATACCTTCCAGTCTCCACAATAGCCCTTTAGGTGAATTCCCACGAATAATAATGGTATTATCCCGACTATTATCGGTTGTGACACCGGCAAAAGAAGCAACCAGTCTGCCAGGATCGTCCCAACCACCGGCATAACGACGTGCTTCTTCCACTGAAAAAGTACGTGCGCTTACAGTAGACATACTGTTTAATGGTTTATCTTTTTGTGTATTAGCCTTTACTACCACCTCCTTCAACTCAGAAATCTCCTCTTTCATTTTTATGCTTAGTACTATTTCCTTTCCGGTAGAAACCATCAGTTCAGGTATCATTTGAGTCTCATAACCTACAAATGATACTTTTATATCATGTCTTCCGATAGGCACTTCCTCTAAACGGAAATATCCTTTGTCATTTGTCATTATTCCTAATGCCGGATCGGTAGTAATTACTACAATTGAGGCAAAAGCAAGTGGGGCCTGTGATTCAGCATCAACAACCTGCCCGCGGACTACTTGTGTTAATTCCTGTGCATTTAGAACAATACTGAATACACACCACACAATTAAACTAATAATTGCACTTTTTTGTATTCTCATTTCCCCTTACTTTTAAGGTTTATAAGTAAGGACAATTGAAAAACTCTTGAGTTGCAAAATTTTCGGTTGCGGTTTTCCAAACGATTTCAAAATCAACTCCGATGTAATCAATGATGTCGGGCAGAATATTTTGTTTGCATTTTGTCCAAACAGGGATTGTGTCAAAAGAATATGGAAATTTATTCTCTGATCTGTTTGATAGGAGACATACTGAAGATTATGATGATTTTACAAATTTTAATATAGAAACAGTATTGAATTTGCTTTCAACAGGAAGAGACTTTATAAAGGAAATAACAGAGTTTATCAGATAGAGGTCACTTGCATAGAAACCTTTACCTTACTGCAAAAAACGGATTAATGAAAAAGTCTCAGTCAATTTGAAGTAAACACTTTCCATCGGAATGGTACAACCACCTTCCTTATATGGATAATTATCAATCGGTTTATTGTTAATTTTGGTAATGGATGCAGGATATGAAAAATTCAGCCGTTATCTGTTTATCTGGTTTTTTTGTTATTACCTATTGTTATTT
The DNA here is from genome assembly GCA_964527875.1 of uncultured Bacteroides sp. Lineage (GTDB taxonomy): Bacteria > Bacteroidota > Bacteroidia > Bacteroidales > SM23-62 > LJUQ01. Next base: position 1,525 of record CAZGOR010000487.1, read on the forward strand.
CCATTAATATTTTCAATCATTACCATGAAGAGGGCAACAAAATAAATGTAGTATCAATCCAACCAAATGTCGATCCTCATGAAAAATTTGTATCATTTACACCGGAACAACAGGTTGACACCATATTAAAATTAGCTTATCCATTCATTCATGATAGTATTGATTACATCATTGTCCCGGAAACTGTTGTTACAGGATATACTGATATTGATAATTTGGAAGGGGATTATAATGTAAAAAGAATCAAAAAGTTAGCAACCGATCATCCTGCTGTTAATTATATTCTTGGTATGATGTTGGTAAAAACCTATTTTAATAATAACAACATCCCAAATATTGCTCAGTTAAACAAAAGCGGGAATTCTTATGATACCTATAATTCTGCAGTTCAAATAAATAGTTGTTCCATACAGTATTATCATAAATCAAAGCTTTTTCCGGGAGTTGAATCGATACCTTATTCAGAATATTTGGGATTTTTAAATGGACTAATCATTCAATTGGGCGGTACATATAGAAATCATAGTATATCTGAAGAACGTGTAAATTTAGTGTCATGCAATGATTCCGTATCGGTTGCAACAAAGATTTGCTGGGAGAATATTTATGGAGAATTTATAACAGGTTTTATCAGGAATGGAGCAAATGTGATTTTTAATATTACGAATGAAGGCTGGTGGGGAAATACTCCCGGACATAAGATGTTTAAAAAATACGCACAACTGAGAGCTATCGAGACACGAAAAAGTGTTGTCCGTTCGGCAAATACCGGAATTTCAGCTATCATTGATCAAAAAGGTGAAATTATCAAAGAATTAATATGGGGTAAAAAAGGTGTCGTTGCAGGTTCTGTCTGTTTAAACGATAAAATCTCTTTTTATACTCTACATGGTGATTATATAGGAAGATTTTTTAAAATACTGTCAGGTTTTTTTCTCCTGGCTTTAATCCTTTATACTATTATTGCAAAGCTTAAAAGGAAATAGATCGGGAAATTACGAGGCTGTCTAAAAAGTAGTATAAACCACAGAGTCCACAGAGTTTTCACAGAGTCCGCAGAGAATTAACTTTCTTAATATCAAACCTCTGTGAACTCTGTTTAATCTCTGTTTCCTCTGT
>CAZGOR010000488.1:0-2626 GCA_964527875.1 uncultured Bacteroides sp.
GACACTTTTTGAAGCAGAACCTGAAAATACATTGTTTTCAATCCGGTAGACCATTTAATTTCTTTATTTCCTGAAAATATCTTTGTTCCTGTCAAAAACAGTTTGATATTTCGCTGATTTAAATTATTTTTATTCATTCTTCAAATACAGGACATTAATAATTACAAGTATGGGACTTCTCATTGAAGAAACTAAGATCACACCTTTCATAAGTATAGAGAAAGGCAAAATCAGGATAAAAGGGCGGTCAATTCCTGAAGATTCTTTTGAATTTTATGAGCCTGTTCTCGAGGCATGCAACGAATATGTTCAGAATCCTCCTCAAAATACTGAAATAAACATTCATCTTGATTATGTAAACAGTGGTTCAAAGAAATTCCTTACAAACATTTTATCAGTCTTCGAAGGAAGTTATCTTCAGGGAAATAATTATAAGATCAACTGGCATTATGATGTGGATGACGAATCGATACATGATCTTGGTAATGATCTGAAGGGTATCATTAAGGTTCCTTTCCAGATTATTCGTTTCGAAGATTAATTATCCGCACAAAATCCGGTTCTTCCTTTTCTTATTCTATATATTTATGATCCGGCTGAAAGTTCGGGAGTGTATCATAATTGATTCCCAAGGGTGGTGAATCACAATCATATTTAACTGCTAAGATCGCCCGCCTGTCCAAGTCGGGCAGGCAAAGTTTACGCAAAGTGCGCAAAAATTATCCAATTGAATATCAATTCCTTGCGTCTTGATAGTTATCGGGGTCAGCACATCTTTTACCTGCCTAAAGCTTTAGCGCAGGCAGGCTTTACGTACTTTGCGGTTAAGTATTTTTATAAGTTGTGACACGGCATCCAATACATACTATTTTGCCAGTTATGACCCAGACCCGGAAACAGGCAGGTTCAATAAGCAGTTTTACCAGAATACAGTTGATGTAACAAAAAATCATTTTTTATATCCTGAAAAATGTTTATTTTGTATATTTAGTTGTAATAGAATAATTTCAAATTATTTTCATGGGGGAAAAATCTCATCGTGATAAAAAAATTTCTGACGAGTCTAACAGGATACTTGCTGAAAGGATTTATATCGAAAAAGCAATTTTCTCAATTTCTTCTCTTTTCATCGGGGATTATATTCTGGATGATTCTATTAATCAGGCTCTTGAAGTACTTGGAAAGCTTGTTTCAGCAGACCGTGTTTATATATACAGGTTACATCACAAAGCAAAAATATTTCATATTTCACATGAATGGTTAAGTCCAGATTCAGGATCTAATAGCAGCATATCTCCGAGTTTACCGGCAAAAGATATCAGCTGGTTGACGAAACAGTTTCGATCAAAAGAAATGATATATATCCAGGATACCGGGACACTTCCTGACCAGGCATCAAATGAAAAAAAGTTATTCACAGCTCATTCCGTTAAGTCTTTTGCAGGTTACCCGATTATCATAAAAGAAAAGACAGAAGGATTTTTAGGGTTAGACTTTATCACCGGTAAGAATCAACATGATTATGAGGAGATGGAAATATTCAAAGTTATATCTGACATCATTGGTTTTTCAATTGAGCGCAAACAAAGTGATAAAACGCTTCGCAAGGCTGAGGAGATGTATCAGCGAATTTATGAAAACACGGGTGCAGCCACTGTTACATTGAGGTCTGATACCACCATTCTCATGTCAAATCCTGAATTTGAGCGTTTAATTGGTATCCCGAGGCATGAAGTGGAAGGGAAAAAACGGCTGCTTGATTTTATAGATAAGAAAGACCAGTCCGTTTTGCAGCGATACCATTATCTTTTACTCAGTGATCCTGAAGCTGTACCACCCAATTATGAGTTTAACTACGTCAACATTGAAGGGGAATCCCGGTATGCATTTATGACAGGAGCTACACTTCTTGATCCCAAAACGATTGTACTGTCATTTATTGATATCACGGATTTTAAGCATACTGAGAAACAACTTCGCATTTCAAAAGAAAAAGCTGAAGAATCAGACCGTTTGAAATCAGCTTTTCTGGCGAATGTCTCCCATGAAATACGAACACCATTGAACGCGATTACCGGATTTTCTGCATTGCTTGCCAATCCGCATCTTTCTCTTGACAAAAAAGAAAAATATATCAAACAGATCCTTACCGGCAGTAATGAGCTTGTAAATCTTATTGACAATGTATTAGATATTTCACGCATAGAGTCCGGGACCATGAAAGCTAAGATCTCGGAATTTCTTCTGAATGCCAAGCTTCATGAAATTCAAGAGTTTTATGATGATTTCAAAACGCATCAAGGGAAAGAAAACCTGGAGATAAGGATAAAGATACCTTCAGATAATGAATCCCTGATGGTTAAAACTGATCCATTGATATTGCAGCAAATTCTGGGTAATCTCATTGACAATGCAATCAAGTTTACCTCTTCGGGATTTATTGAACTGGGTTATTCGATTCTTCCGTCTCATGTTCAGGATCTCAAAAAGGAAAGTTTGCTCTTTTTCGTAAAGGACAGCGGAATAGGGATTGCCAAGAAAGATAAGGACAAGATTTTCGAGCGTTTTGTAAAGGTTATTGATAAAGAAGGGTATCTTTACCGTGGTGCAGGATTGGGCCTGGCAC
>CAZGOR010000489.1:0-2619 GCA_964527875.1 uncultured Bacteroides sp.
GAGGACAACGCTTTGGTGAAATGGAAGTCTGGGCTATTGAAGCTTTCGGGGCAGCCAATATTCTTCAGGAATTACTGACAGTAAAATCAGATGATGTGATTGGAAGGGCGAAAGCATATGAGTCTATCGTAAAGGGAGAGAATATGCCTCAGCCCGGAATACCCGAATCATTGAATGTGCTACTCCATGAATTGCGGGGACTGGGTTTAAGTATAAACCTGATTTAAATCTATATTTTGTCTAACTATATAATCAATATAATATGTCATTCAGGAGAGAACCTAAAGTAATAAGCGACTTTACAAAAGTCGGTATTGGTCTTGCTTCACCGGAAGAGATCCTGGAACGCTCCAGTGGTGAAGTTTTAAAGCCTGAAACAATTAACTATCGAACTTACAAACCAGAAAGAGACGGATTATTCTGTGAAAGGATCTTTGGGCCTGTAAAAGATTATGAATGTCACTGCGGAAAATACAAACGCATACGTTATAAGGGTATTGTGTGTGACCGGTGCGGGGTTGAAGTGACCGAAAAGAAGGTGCGCCGTGAACGTATGGGGCATATTTCACTCGTCGTTCCGGTAGCTCATATATGGTATTTCAGATCCCTGCCTAATAAAATCGGGTACCTTCTCGGATTACCAACAAAGAAACTTGATTCAATCATCTATTACGAGCGATATGTTGTTATAAATCCGGGTATTAAAGAAAAAGACGGTGTTAATTATCTTGATTTTCTGACCGAAGAGGAATATCTTGATATTGTCGAAAGTCTTCCGAAAGAGAATCAGTACCTTGATGATGAACACCCTGATAAGTTTATTGCAGATATGGGAGCAGAAGCTCTCTACAAGATCCTTTCCAGACTTGATCTCGATGAGTTATCTTATGATCTTCGTCATAAGGCCAGTACTGAAACTTCTCAGCAGAGAAAGACTGAAGCTCTGAAAAGGCTCCAGGTGGTTGAAGCTTTCAGAGCATCTAAAGGTGTGAACAGACCTGAATGGATGATTGTAAAGGTTGTCCCGGTCATCCCTCCGGAACTCAGACCTCTCGTGCCATTAGACGGCGGACGTTTTGCCACATCAGATTTGAATGATCTTTACAGAAGGGTCATTATTAGGAACAACCGCCTGAAAAGACTGATTGAGATCAAAGCTCCCGAAGTAATACTCCGGAATGAGAAAAGAATGCTCCAGGAAGCTGTTGATTCATTATTCGATAATTCAAGGAAAGCCAGTGCCGTTAAAACCGAGGCAAACCGTGCACTGAAATCTCTCAGTGATAGTTTAAAAGGTAAACAAGGGCGTTTCAGACAAAACCTGCTTGGTAAAAGAGTGGATTACAGTGCCCGCTCGGTTATCGTTGTAGGTCCGGAGCTTAAACTCCATGAGTGTGGACTGCCAAAAGATATGGCAGCTGAATTGTATAAGCCTTTTATCATCCGAAAATTAATTGAAAGGGGTATTGTTAAAACTGTAAAATCAGCAAAGAAAATTGTTGACCGCAAAGATCCGGTAGTCTGGGATATTCTTGAAAATGTATTGAAGGGCCATCCTGTCTTGCTGAACAGGGCACCAACATTGCATCGTCTTGGGATCCAGGCTTTTCAGCCTAAATTGATTGAAGGGAAAGCCATACAATTACACCCGCTCGTTTGTACAGCCTTTAATGCCGATTTCGACGGAGACCAGATGGCTGTGCATCTCCCTCTCGGTAATGCCGCAATTCTGGAAGCACAGATCCTGATGCTTGCATCACATAATATCCTCAATCCGGCAAATGGCGCACCTATATCTGTCCCTTCCCAGGATATGGTGCTCGGATTATATTATCTGACTAAAGCCAGGAAAAGCACTCCTGACTATCCGGTAAAAGGAGAAAATCAGAAATTCTATTCACCTGAAGAAGTCAAAATAGCTTATAATGAAGGAAAAGTTGACCTGCATGCAATCGTGCATGTACGTCTGCCACAAAAAGAAAATGATCAGATCGTCAACAAACTCGTTGAAACAACTGTTGGACGTGTTGTTTTCAATGAATGTGTTCCGGACGAGGTTGGATATATCAACGAGTTGCTGACAAAAAAATCACTCAGGGATATCATAGGAGCCGTACTTAAAAAAACCGGTACTGCCAGGACAGCCCTGTTTCTGGATGATATTAAGGATCTTGGTTATAAAATGGCATTTAAGGGTGGTTTGTCTTTTAATCTTGATGATGTGATTGTACCACAGGAGAAACAGGAATATGTCGATGAAGGATATACGCAGGTAGATGAAGTGATGAGTAACTATAATATGGGGTTCATTACCAATAATGAAAGATATAATCAGATTATTGATATCTGGACTCATATAAATGCCAAACTGACCCAGGCTCTTTTACGAAGCCTGAGCTCTGATATGCAGGGTTTTAATCCTGTTTACATGATGCTTGACTCGGGTGCAAGAGGCTCAAAAGAACAGATCAGACAGCTTTCCGGGATGAGAGGATTGATGGCAAAACCGCAGAAATCAGGTTCCACCGGATCAGAGATCATCGAAAACCCTATCCTTTCGAACTTCAAAGAAGGTTTGTCAGTCCTGGAATACTTTATATCTACCCACGGTGCACGGAA
>CAZGOR010000490.1:0-2590 GCA_964527875.1 uncultured Bacteroides sp.
GTGAAAACTCTGTGGACTCTGTGGTTTATACTACTTTTTAGACAGTCTCACATTCAATAACACTGGGCGTAACAGAAAAGTCCGCCTGTTTTATCCGGATTTTAAACTTTTTAAAAGATAAGTCTTTAATTAGTAAAACAATGGAGTGTTTAAAATTATTAAAAACATTTTCCGCTTTTGTATTTTTTCTTATTTCTATTCCGGTAAATTGGTCCCAAAAGAAATTGCCTTCACGTGGATTTGCCGGATTCGGTTACCGTGCCATAACACAGGCGGATGTGGATTCTATGAATCTTTCTGATACAAACGGCGTCTATATTAATATTGTTTTACCGGATAGTCCCGCCGAGCGGGCAGGATTCAGGGTGAGCAATATACTGAAGAAATACGATGATCACGTGATCCTGGACAATTTACAGTTTGTTGGTATATATCAAAAGCCGGATTCAGGGTTCTGCGGTTTGAACAAAGGGTATCTGGTGACTCGGAAGGTACAGATTTTCTTACCCAATTTGCCTGCCACAAAAATATTGAGGATGTATTGTTGTCGGCGAATAATCCCGATGTAACACTCAAAACAATACCAAACCTGGATCATGCTTATGCTTATGCCCGTGATAAGAAAGAAAGTTTTATGAATTATAAAACAAGGAATTTTAAAAAGAATCAGGAAGTCTTTAATGAAATAACAGCCTGGATAGATATGATTTCGAAGAAGACAGATTGAGTGAGTTATATTACGGGAGAATGAAGAAAATTCTAACTACTTGATATCCTAAATATTTTGACATAACTTCGGATAGAATTTCTTGCTTTTCCAGTATATACCATGGCACCTTACATTTTTCAAAACACATTCATTCTCAATTAGTTGTTTGAATCAAGTTAAACATTAATAAATATATAATATCAAACCAGGCTATTTTTAATTATTAAAAGCGATCCATATGAAAACTTTTAAATCATTAATATTCATCATGTTGTTTTCATGCTTGCTCCTGACTACAATTTATGCACAAACCAGTATTCCTGCTGGTGATGTTTATGGTACATGGACAAAAGCAAACTCACCCTACAGAATTTCAGGAAACATTACCGTTCCTGCCGGACAAACGTTGACAATTGAACCGGGAGTTATCGTAGATTTTGATGGTTATTACCGGTTAAATGTTTATGGACAAATGGATGCCATTGGGACAGAAGGTGACTCCATCAGGTTTGCCAGGATCACAAATGATATCTCAATGCTCCCTGACACAGTTGGACTGGCAGATACTACAAACATTTCCGGAAAATGGGGAGGAATTGATTTTTACAAGAATTTTATGGATTCATCATCAATGATGTATTGTATTGTTGAATTTATAAATACAGTTGATAATTCTGCTGAATCAGAAGATTCTTTGAAAGCACCGGTCGACATACGGGAATCAAGCGTTGTAAAAATTGAACGTTCGGTATTCAGGAATAATTATGCCACAAATTGTGGTGCAATAAGATGCAGAGGGACAATCTTTATGGATAAATGTGTTATAAAAGATAATGTTGCATACGGTTCTGAAAAAGTATCATTGATAAGTACTGCTGGTGGAGTGCGTATTCAATTGAGTGATCATTCACATATAAAAAACAGCTCATTTTTAAGAAATAAAGCATATAGTGGTGTGGCAGCAGGAGCTATTCAGGTTAATGTTTGTAACCCTTTAATTATGAATAATTTTATTTCAAATAATATTTCTTATCCCGAGAATATTGTTAGCGCTGGCGGAATTTTAAATGTACAAGCCAATCCGGTAATCATCCAAAACCTGATCGTAAATAATGAAGGCAGGTCAAGCGCCGGTGCTATCTATTTTCAATGGGGAGGAGGGCGGTTGATCAATAATACAATATGTAATAATAATGCAACTCAAATTACTTCAGCGGCGATATATTTTGAAGGCCCGTCCGGAATAATTGCTACGAATAATATTCTATACGGCAACGAGGGAAATTCCCAGTTGGCCCAAATTTATATCGGATTTGAAAGTTCATTCCCAATATTTAAGCATAATCTTATTGGTTCAGGTATCGAAGAAGTAAAAGGAGTTGACAACGGCGCAATTTCACCATCAGATAACTTTTTTGGAGATCCTTCATTTGTTAAACCCACATCATCCCCGGGAATAGATCAGATTTCAATTGAAGAGGATTGGTACCTTACTGAAAATTCCCAATTGATTGATATTGGTTCTACTGAACAAATTGATAAGTATGAAATTAGGTATGACAAGTCGGGTTACCGGCGGATCAATTATGGATATGTTGATCTAGGATGCTTTGAATACAGACTTGGATCATATTATCCATCCTCTTCAATAAACGTACCCGAAGTTTGGAGAGCTGATACAATCCACATCACAACGGATATTAACATGAATGCTAAAGTGACCGTATTTCCCGGAACTGTTGTGTTATATAATGGCAATCATGATATTAAAGTGATGGATTCATTATACATTATTGGAACGGAAAAAGCCCCCATCCTTTTTACAATCAATGACACCTCCGGATTTGCTGAAACTGACAGTTCGGGTGGGGGGTGGGGCCA
>CAZGOR010000491.1:0-2572 GCA_964527875.1 uncultured Bacteroides sp.
GGAAAGCACAGATTACACGGTCACCTTTTTCCTTTAATATTTCACCAATTGCTGTAAAAGGTTCCATATCTCCACGGGTTCCGATTGATATTAAAATTATTTTCATCTGATTTTATTATTGGTTATCAAATGTTCGCGGTTTTGAGAAGTTTGGCAATGGGATTTTTGCCAATACCCGCTGATCGTTACAGTTTTTTTCTTAAAATTAGTGTTTTTATTGTATTGGAGTCAACCACGGTTGAGATGAGCAAAAGACATGATAAACCAAAGATTGCAAAACGAGAGGAGTTTGTCGGGATGTAGTCATGAATTTCTTTCAGATCGCACACAGGTGCCCGGCAATAATCAGGAGTGTTGTTTTAAACACTCAGATGTTAAACCAATAAGTGAGTTTCAGGTTTATAGACCGGAACCTGGGATCGAAATCTTCCATAAAATAATTGTCATTATCAGCAGAAGCAAGGTTAAAATCCGCTCCTATCACACGATTGTAATTATCTTCTTTTTCCAGAAAATCATAATCCTTGAAGGACTGCCGGTTGACCATAAAAACTCCGATATTGGATCTGGAAAAGACTTTTCTCTGTATGGCCAGCATCATGTTGTTATTGGAGGAGATCTCATTGGCAGGATCCTCATCCGTTTGAATATTGAGAAAGCCCAGGCGCCAGTTTTCGTTAAGTTTTCCGCTAAGTCTTGCACCAGCAATGATCCTGTTCTCAATTAAACTGCCTGTTGTGTCACTGGCCAGTCCGATCCTGCGGGAAAAGAAAGGAGTGGCATCCAAACTGCTTCCAAAGTTTGTAAAAAGATCGCTGTTATCGATAAAGAATTGTCGTCTTTCGGGGAGAAAAACCTCAAAACGGGTCAGATTGGTGAATATATCGTCAACTTCGACATTCGAAAAATCGGGATTCACAGTAAGGTCAAGGTTCATACTATTGCCGATGGCAATCTTTGCATCTCCTCCGACACGGAATTTCTTATCTGAGAGATCAGCGTCATAATCCTTGTCTGCAAGCGCATTAACATAAGGTATAATGGTAAATGGCGTCCGTGATTTACCCAATGGTTTCTCAAAGACCAGGTCACCCATAAAGGCCAGGTTAGACAATAGCTGGTTTTGCGGAACACGAACCCAGGTACTTGTTTCGTTGGTTCGTATATCCCAGCGATAAGGACGGAATCCCCATTTGTTTTCACCTTCCCTGAATTTGAGGGAAGTGAAGGGAATGGCCATCTCAATAGTATAATGATCCTCGTATATCTGACTTTCAGCCTGCCATTTTACATCCCAGTAAGGGTTAAATCCGCTACGTACTGCTCCTCCTTCAGAAATTAGTACATCTCTTTTAACCCCATAAGGTGTTACGCCAAACACAAAGGCATTTGTACCATCATTGTAAGTATCAAATATGAGGGATACATTATCGTTGGTTGTGCCCAGAAAGTCACGTCGAAGGTTAGCAACCACAATATCTCCGGCTATATCCGCATGTATACCTACGTAGATCGTATGATCGTCGTAAAGCATCCTTATTTCTGTAGGCAGTTTGGCACGGACTGAATCTGTCGGGAAATACTGCCAGAAATTATCGGCTACATCTGCCGTTTCCCAGACCGCTTCGTTCAGGATCCCATCTATTTCAATGACGTCGGTGATAAATTTTACGGTCAATCTTCTTACTGTGTCTTGTCCGAAGTTTGGAAAGGATGAGTAATAATGCTATAAAGTATAATGTTCTTTTCATTGAATTCTCATTCATTGGCGTGGCAGAATTCTGCTATTAAATATGGGACAAAGGTAGATAGGCGATTGATTTTAAAATAATGATAACCAAGCAGAAACTTGCGAAATTCAAACAATTAGAAGCCTTAAAAACTTAAAACCGCACAGTCCCTGCGGTCAGGTTAATGCAACCTTTTTCGATTATTCTTTATAAGAATCATTGAGCAACTTTGACACACATTAACTGGCGTTGATCCCGGATCAGGAGCTTGCCGTCGGAAAGTGCCAGAGGTGCCCAGTTTTGAGTTGCACCTCCAACTCTTGAAGCCAGAGGATCATTGCCTGATCCTGTTCCTCCTTCTTTAAGCAATTCTGCTGATGCAATCGGCTTGAATTCAGATGGGGATGGCTCTATCAGATATAAAGTCTGTTTACCGTCGGTAGCTATTATCAGTCCGTCGGCCAGGATCATACTGCCTTTATTAAAATCAGGTGATCGTTTTGTTTTCCACATGATCTGGCCATCCATATTCATACATACAAGGCCGTCGCGGCGATTATTGGTTGAGAACTGAGCATAGAAATAGCCGTTATGTAATATCGGCGGTTTGGTATGATCGCCAAAATTGTTATGTTTAAAAAGTTCTGTAGCGCTGTAGCTGCCATCTGCCTGTTTTTCGACCTCTATCATAACCGTACCGAGTTCATATCCACCCACAACAAGCACTTTATTGTTACCGGCATCAACTGCACTTGGCACGGAAATATGACATTCCCACTCATTGTATTCCCAAAGGATTTTTCCCGTAAGGGGTTCTATTCCAACAACATTACCCAGAGTTT
>CAZGOR010000492.1:0-2567 GCA_964527875.1 uncultured Bacteroides sp.
AACATAAAATTAAAAATAATGAATTTCACTTACATTGTAAAAATTTCAATAAATCTATTCATATTGTGGTAATAAATTTATTACTTTTGTATGAAATTTTCGCTTATTGAAAAGCAAAGAACTGTTAAAACTACTTGAAGATGACGGTTGGTATGAAATCATAAGAGCAGGCAGTCATGTTATTATGAGGCATCCAACGAAGAAAAACCAGTTGGTTGTTCCTCTCCATTCAAGTAAAGAAGTAAAGAAAGGGACTCTAAGATCGATATTAAAAGACGCTGAAATTAAAACTAATAAAAGATGAAGAAACCAAAAATTACGATGACTATCACCAAAGAGGATTTGGGATACAGTGCTTATGCTTTGGTAGAGAATATTTCAATTAACACACAGGGGGACACCTTTGATGAACTTAAAGAAATGATACCGGAAGCTGTCAACCTTTCCTTTAAAGATAAAGGTTTTACCTATACAATTGATGAAATTGAATTTACTTATGATCTGAAAAGTTTTTTTGCTTTTTACAGGGTGATCAATGTAAAGGCCCTTTCTGAGCGTATAGGAATGAATCAGAGCCTTTTGGCACAATATATCAAAGGCATTAAAAAGCCTTCACCTGCACAGACAAAACGCATACTTAAAGGAGTCCAGCAAATAGGCAGAGAACTTTCCGAAGTCCGTTTTCTGTTTTAATTTTATTGAATCATAGATTTTTAATTAAAATTTTTCTTGCACAATTAAAGAAACTTTAAAAAAATTTAGGAGGTTTAAAATGAAAAAGTATAATAAATGTTTAATCTTTTGGATGATTCTTATTGGGTTAATAATAGGAATAACATCATGCACCCAAAAAAATAAGGAATTTAAGGGAACAATTACAATCCCTGAGAATACTCCAAAGATATTACTTATTCAAGATACTGATGAAATTGGTGGTAATTGGAGTTTCGGTAGTTATTGGGAAAATTATGATACAGATATCTATAATAATACTTATTCGGATACTTTAAAAAAATATTTGGGTATAGATATACAAATTATTCCATCTTCGGAATTGATTAATGGAATGGAAAATATTTCAGAGGAGAAAGCAGAGGAGATTGCTAATGAATGGATAAATGAAGCAGAGGCTGTAGTTGAAGTAGAAAAGGAAGATATAATAAAAGTAGGTATAATGTATCTAGCTGTAAAAAATCTATTAGAGAAATATAATGCTAATGCCTGGTCATTAAGAAGCTGGAGATTAATTGATTCTACACTTTGTATGCCTCCATTGGCAGAGATGCAGTCCTATGTAGATGGAATACCCACCTGCTGTGAGGGGCTGGTAGAACCATTGGTTACGCAAATGATAGGCACTTATATTTCAGGTAGACCTGGATTTATAGGAGATGGTTTAAGCTATAAGATGTTTAAACCGAAGTTCAATAAACATCCTGAGGATGTAATAATCATTGGCCATTGTTATATGCCTATCAATCCTCATGGTAATGATAAAGTACCTTATGTCATAAGGGCCCATGTTTATGGTAACCCCAATGCTACGGTTACACAATATAAGCATCCGGCATTTCCCTTTGTGGCTAACTGGGCTCAATGGCCAGACGGGGAAACTGTTACGTTTGTAAAATTTAATGTATTTGAAAAGCAGGTCTCGGTATTTACCGGTGAGATTGTTGACGGGACTTTTTATTATAAAGATTTCGAGGAAACAATGTGTAGAGATAAATTAGTGGCTAAAGTAGATAATTATGAAAATTGCTACATGTTCCCCATTACCAAAGGTCCTGAATCTGAAGGAAGTCCTTGGAGAAAGTTTGGAAAATGGGGAGGTCACATGGTAGCTTTTTGTGGTAATTATGAAGACAAAATTATAGAATTAGGAGAATTAATTGGTTTTGATGTAACTACCGCAGAAGGAGTTATTAAAAATCCCAAAAGAAAGCTAAAGAACGGTGAAAATATAGGTGAAGTAATTTCTAAACGTTTTCGTAATTTACCATAGGGTTTGCTCAAAAATAAAAACCAGTACAGTATTTTGAAAATCCATTTTAAAAATTTTGAATTTTGCATTGCACAAAAACAGGAGTTAAACCTGTATTTAGTTGATCATGCAAACAACTCCAGGGAGACTTTTTCTATACCTGCATCAGACACATTTTTTGAAATACTATCCTTCTTAATTAGTGTTTGCTAAACACGGTTAAGTGATTCAACATATATAAAAGGGGAAAATTCATGAACAAAACAGCTTTGAAAATCAAGTTTATTCATATTTGAGAAACGTTTAAAAAACAAAACAATAAAAATCACCAGAATTAACCTAATCCATGCTTTTGTATGCCTGGCAATTATTCCGTGCTGCATATTGACCAGGTGCCAAAAATGGTCCGAAACAGAATCCGGAACGATCAGGATTGTAACCAATAAAGGAGGTCAAACACTTGGATATGACACCACATCAGGTGTTGCTGTTCTGACTGATAAAGGATTTGCTTTTAAAGACCTGAATAAAAATGGCACTCTCGATAAGTATGAAGACTGGCGTCTGCCTTTTGAAGAACGGG
>CAZGOR010000493.1:0-2078 GCA_964527875.1 uncultured Bacteroides sp.
CACCTGATGTTGATCCGGCAAAGATCATAATCAAGGCATTTGATCTGGGTGTAAACTATTTTGATACATCAAATGTGTATGGACCAAGCCAGTCCAATTATGGAAGAGCATTTCGAAGTCTGGATTTGGTAATAGGAAAGACTGGATATAATGAAAAGTTGCGTCAATCTATTTTTCTTACCTCAAAAACCCACTTAAGATGGGCAAAAGGTATTGAAAGGAGGGAAGGTGTCAGAGATGGAACCGATGGACAATATCCGAATAACGCAAAATATGATGTGGAAAGAAGCCTGTCACAGATTTTTGGTGATGGTACGGGGGATTATCCTGAAGGGGCCTATCTTAATATGGTCTTAATTCATAATCTGACTACTTTACAGGAGGTGGATGTTTTATATGAAGGTATCGAAAACACCAATCCTGATATGGAGCATATTGGTGCTCTGGCTGTTTTGAGAGATCTGAGGGATGGCAGCAATCTTACCGGCTTGAATCCGGATGAGAAAAAACTGATCCGGCATATTGGCTTTTCAGGCCATTATTCATCACCCGTTATGATGGAAATGATCAAAAGAGATCAATATGGTCTCCTTGACGCTATGCTGGTAGCCATTAATGCCAACGATAAACTTAATTTTAATATGCAGCATAACGTTATACCTGTTGCTACAGCTAAAAATATGGGTATAATTGCCATGAAGGTTTTTGCAGATGGTGCTATGTATACGAAAGATGCAGAATGGACAAATACATCAGACCAGGTCGTCAGGACTGTTGGGAGTACAGAATTGTCCAGTAGACCATTAATTGAATATACTTTAACAACACCCGGCATACATACAGCAATTATAGGTATCGGACATATTGATGAGGATGAAAATCAATGCCAGTTGAAGCAGAATATTCAAGCTGCCCAGATAACACCGGATGGATTAAGTGATACTGAAAGGTTAGAAATTGAGAAATTAGCCGGACAGGTTAAAGATGGTAAAACCAATTATTTCCAGATATCTGAAGGTGGTTTGTCAGCCCCGGTAAAGCCGGAATTGTCTATAGAAGTCAAAGATGGACAACGCTATGTTAATTTGATCTGGCATTCAGCCTATGCTGGTAATAATCCGGTTAAATCTTATGAGATATGGAGAGACAACGAGAAGATATCAGAAGTGGAACACAAACCGCAAACAACCACCGAACCGTTTACATTTACCGATCAGCCCGGAGATAAAACATCACATAACTACAAGATTGTAACTGTTGATGCTTCGGGACAAACAGCCGGATCGGAAGAACTGGCTATTAAATCAGTTTAGAAAATATATAGATTCCGGGAAATATACTGTAACCAGCAAAATATTATATAATGTTACCATGTCCTGTTTTTCATAAAATTATCCAATTCTTCCCTGGTCATAGGTAGCAAATCCGGATTTTCGTCAAGCCACTTCAGAAAATCCTGCTTGATCTCATCCGTCCACTTGCCATCTATCTGTCCGGGTGTATATCTCCCTTCCTTCAATCGCTGGTGTCCGAATTTATCCCGCAGCATAATAAATTCTGCAGTGATGGCAACTTTTTCTGCAAGATGAGCAGGTATAAATATTACACCTTCCCGTTTGGCAAGGACAACGTCTCCCGGCAGTACAACGGCGGTTCCAATTCTTATCGGAACATTAATCCCTGTTAACATGACACCTTCAAGGTAGGAAGGATCGAAGCCACGTACAAATGCATTAAAACCGTCAATTTTTCCCAGTCCTTCCAGATCTCTGGCTCCTCCATCAAAAACTACACCGCTGTGGGATTTTGCATAGATTGCATTACCAAGGTTGTCTCCGATCAGGGTGCCATCGATGACTTTACCAAAACAATCTGCAACATAAACATCACCTTCCTTTAGCATATCAATGGGCCAGGAGTTTGAAGCTCCAATCATTCCATCCTCATGCCCCTTTTTAAGCATTCTTTTTTCAAGTCCCGGACTTTCAGGTATATAAACAGCTGTCAGGGCCCGACCCGTAAAAGGTTCGTTTTCATGAATCATTCCGTTTTTTCCCTGCCGGGTTTCGACCCGGACG
>CAZGOR010000493.1:2088-2556 GCA_964527875.1 uncultured Bacteroides sp.
GAATCATTTGCCAATCGCCTGCAAACTGGTTGTTATAGCCTGATCCCCTGAGTACACCCCAGGCTTCTTCAATGGAAATGTTTTTAATTCTTTCCAGAAGTTCATCAGAAACCATTGGCCTGCCATCAGGATAGCGTTCTCCGGTCCATTCGGCAGTATAAAAAATGACATCTTCTCTTGTAGCGATCTGAGAATGAACAGTACTAAAAGACAAAATCCCAAAAAGTAATACCAGAATGATGAAAAGCTTTTTCATAATATTTTGGTTTATAATTAATTATAATTATTCTTCCTTCGGTTAATAACTTCCACCGAGTAACTCGGAGGGTAAAACCGGACTTTTCTGTTGTCCTCAATGTTGTTGGAATGTGTCCGGTTAAAAACCGGACTTTTCTGTCATATTCCCAGTGGGAAAAAGAGACTGTCTAAAAAGTAGTATAAACCACAGAGTCCACAGAGTTTTCACAG
>CAZGOR010000494.1:0-2555 GCA_964527875.1 uncultured Bacteroides sp.
GCAACACTTTGACCAGGACCATTACTGGCCGGATATCTTTCAGTTTTTTCCTCCTGGATTGATTCAATACAGCGAACATTATATTGCTGAGAACTTCCTGGGATTTGGATTCCTGAATTCAGCCTTTATAGCGGAATATAATAGTGACGGGGCTGATTTCCAGGTTTTTATAATCAGGAAAGATGATCCTGAAGAAATCCATGAGATGCTCAGGAAATACCTGAATTTAACCAAACAGGATATCGAAGTATCCGATGGATCACTTACGATCCATGATCCGTACAATGGCGATATCAACGTTATCCTTAAAGGGAATGTTCTTGCCGGGATTATTGACTGCAAGGATGAAAAGATTGTGGAAGAGTATATGGGATATCTGAATAGTAAACTTTAAGTATCAAATATTTAATTCACAGAGAACCACAGAGATATCAGAGAGCCACAGAGAAAGACTCTTCGTGTAACTCTTTAATTCTCTGTGGTTAATCAAACTCACACTCACACATAAACTTAACCTTGTACCCTGCACCTTGAACCCTGTACCCTGTTAATCAGAACTCAGAATCAATCATCCCCTGATTCGCTCTCCTTTTCAGTCACTTCTTCCTTTTTTAGCTTTCCATTTGCCACTTCCCAGGTATTGAGAAATCCGAGTTTGATGATCTTTACCAGTTTGTCCCAGTTGATAAGCTTGATATGGTCATCAGGCTGATGGTATTCAGGAGGAAATCCGGCCATGAAATAAATAATCGGGATATCTTTTTGGGCAAAAGGTGCATGATCGCTGCCGCCGGATGGGCGAGGGCTTGACAGGAAAGAAATATCCAGTCCAAATTCATGTTCCTCATTGAATATCTTTGTATTTTCTTCAAAGGATTTATATCCAGAGGTGTACATCAATCTGCATTTGATACCAAGCGTATCGTCAATATTATCACGAGAGATCATATCGTAATTGAGGTACATGATCACATTTTCATCAGGAACAGGAAGATGATTGGTAAAGTAGGTTGATCCAAGCAGTCCTTTTTCCTCACCGGTCCAGGCTGCAAAAACAACAGTCTTTTCCAGCTTTACACCTGTTGCCATGAAAGCTTTTGCAATGGTCATCACACCGACCGTCCCGGATGCATTATCATCGGCTCCGTTCCAGATATAACCATCATACATGCCCAGATGGTCATAATGTCCGCCAATTACGATAATATTACCGGTGTCTTTTCCCGGAATAATTCCAATGACATTACGCGCTTTTACGGTCCGGGAATTAACATTGGTTTTTAAATACACTTTCTTCCCCTGGATCTCTTTTGGTGCGGGTTTTAATGTATTCTTCGCCTGTTCGGCAAATTGAGTTATATTGATTCCGCTGCCATCCGTCAGTTCATTTAATACTCTTGTGCTGATGGAGATTGTTGTCAGATCATCGGATAGTGTATCACCGGGAATCTTCATCCTGGTATTGTAATATGATCCGAGCTGTTTATCTCCTTCATACATGCGTGTATTATATCGGAAAGGAATATTGCCAGCCCAGTTTTGGATTGCATCTGATCCGGGATCAACTGCAATAACAGCAAGGGCGCCTTTTTCATTTGCAATCCGGTTCTTTTCTCTTTGCAAGCGCCATATACTGATCTCCTCTTCCTTATTGAAAGTCTGATATGCTTTTGAAGTTGTATCGGAATATCCGGGATAGCCTGATAAACAGAGAATAACTTTATCGTTAACATCTATACCTCTGAAATCGTCATATCCATGCTCTTTATTTACATATCCGTATCCGACAAAAACCACAGGAGCTTCGATTTTAATTCCCACATCAGAAGGTCTGACCTGAAAATCTGTTTCGTGATCAAAATCATATCTTTTTGTCCCGTTAGCAGAAAGAATTGAAAATTCATGGTTACCTGCATCGGAGTATTCAATGAAATCAACATGCTGATAAAAAGTCTTAAATTTCTCCGGCCTTTTGCCTTCCATTCTCTCGCGGCGTGAAACCGTTGTCCATTCATCATCGCCTCCGGGCTGTAATCCGTAAATGTTAAAAATGCTGGCTATGTAATCAGCTGCCATGTAATTACCCGGGGTACCGGTCCCGCGACCCTGGGTCCAGTCAGAAGCAAGAAACTCAAGCTGTCCCCGGACAGCTTCTTCGGTTATGGCATTCAATCCTTTTGATACAGGATCATCCTGAGCAATGACTGTGATACCTGTTAATAATAAACAGACAATGCACATTAAATAGAATGTAGGTTTCATGTTTTTAGTTTATATGTCTTAATGAATGTTTGAAAGTAGTGATTATATTGTAAATATGGAATGATGGGATATTGTGAATTAGAGAATTCGTGAATTCGTAAATTGGTGGGTCTGAGGTGAAGGTCCCAGATTACACCTGATCCTGTATGCTGATTATCCGGTTATTTTTCTTTTCAATTATCAAAATATGAATTAATATGAACGGTACGCAGAAGATGAAATATGAAATGTCAGCCATGCTTTCCAGATATGCTTTGTGGAAACCATATAATGCGATATAATAAATAAAGTAT
>CAZGOR010000495.1:0-2519 GCA_964527875.1 uncultured Bacteroides sp.
TGCGGGCATTGAGTAATTATGCTCAGCTGGTGGAGGAGTTTAAGGAGTTGCTGGGGACGATAGCGCCTACAAAAAGTTTTGTTGAGGCATAGTTTTTAGTATTTTGTAGAGACGGTATATTTAATAATTTACAGAAACGCGTCATATTAATGTTTTGTAGAGACGCGCCGCGGCGCGTCTCTACAAAATAAAATAAATAACCAATTTGTACCTGATATGCAAAGCCCCTTCAAATTCCTCGACGCTTATACCAAAGCCGACCGCGACATCTTCTTCGGCCGCGACCGGGAGATTGAAGAGATGTATCAGAAAGTCTTTGAAAGCAAAATCCTCCTGATATATGGAATCTCCGGAACAGGTAAGACCTCACTGATCAATTGCGGATTGGCCAATAAGTTTGAAGACAGCGACTGGCTGCCGGTGAATGTGAGAAGGGGCGTCAATATTACCGATAGTCTTTGGAATGAATTGAGGAAGGTTGCAATTACCCCGGTTGTAGAAGAGAAGGAGAAAGGGAGGGATGGAGGGACAAAGGGAAAGAGGGAAGGAGAGAAAGGGCATGAGGGAGAGTGGGAGAAAGGGGGAGGTGATAAACAAACCAGTAAGTCTCCCCCACTTCAGGGAGGAGATTTAGAGGGGAGTGAAATATTCTCTCAAGCCCTCCAATCCATCTACCTCGATCACTTCAAACCCATCTACCTGATATTTGACCAGTTTGAGGAGTTATTCATATTCGGGAGCCGCGAAGAACGGGAAGAGTTTATTAAAGTCGTTAAGGAAATTGTTGATTCAGATGTCCAGTGCAAATTCATTTTTTCCATCCGTGAAGAATACCTTGCCGGAGTAACCGAGTTTGAAATTACCATACCAGACTTCCTCTCCAACCGCATGCGAATCGAGAAGATGACCCGCCAGCATGCGATCGAAGTGATAGAAGGGCCCTGTGAAGTGCATGGGATAAATGTGGAGGAGGGATTCCCGGAGGCATTGCTGGATAAACTTAATCCGGAAGGAAAAGAAGTTGAACTGACCTATCTGCAAGTCTTTCTTGATAAAGTATATAAACTTGCACAGGACAAAGGAAAGTATCCCCCTCTTCAGGGGGGAGATTTAGAGGGGGGTGAAGTTGCCCCGGGAGATACAGAGGAGGGTGAAATGGCTTCTGGAGACACAGAGAGGGGTGAAGTATCCTCCTCTAAAGGAACTTCACCGTTGAGGATGACTCTCTCCCTTCTCGATAAGATTGGTGATGTCACCGACCTCCTGGGAAGCTTCCTGGAAGAGCAGATCGGCCAACTGGAAGATCCGGATACGGGTTTGATGATACTGAAAGCTTTTGTTTCTGTTAAAGGAACAAAAAGGCAGATCACGGAAGAAGAAATGATAGATTTTTCCAGGACATTTGGCAAACCAATTGAAAATGAACGGCTTACTAAATTAATTCAGCGATTTGTGAACCTGAGAATACTGCGTGATAAAGATGAAAATGGAAGGTATGAACTCAGGCATGACAGCCTTGCTGCTACAATTTATGAGAAAATAACCATTGTTGAAAAGGAATTGATCGAGATTCGGCAATTTATAGAAAATGCTTATGAAAACTATAAAAGAAGAGGTATTTTACTGGCTCCGGATGACCTTGATTATCTGAAAGTATACAGGGGAAAATTATTTATCAGTAAGGAACTGGAGGATTTTATTGAAAAAAGTATTTCTGCTGTGGAAGCAAAAGTTAGAACATTAAAAAGAATAACCAGTTTCTCGATCATTGCATTACTTCTTATAGTTTCATTAATCGGCTATTATTATTTCAAAAAGCAGGATAAATCCAGGGCGATAGACTTTTCGGTCCAGGCATTGCTGCAAAAAAACGTTACCCCCCAGTTGAGTTTCCAATCTGCCTATCAGGCATACCTGATTGATTCGGTCAATACTATTTCGAAAAAAGCAGTTTTTGATGCTTTTTACAGTATGATTGAATCAGGTCCTTATTATGACTCAACCGGCCAGGAGGTATCTCCTGATAAAGATTTATTCAATTTTGAAGCGGTTGGATCTGAAATAATCAGTGCATCATTTTCTGAAGATGATAAATTTATTACAGGGTTCCTGGAAAACAATTCAGTATTTGTGTGGAATAAAAAGGGCAAAGAGATCATTTCGTTTGATTTTGATCATCCGGTTTTCGCTGTAAAATTATCAGGTAATCATCAATATTTAGGTGTTCTTTGCTCAGACAGTATTGTTTATATGTATGATTTGAAAGGAGAAGAAATTTTAGATATGAAGGTCAGTTATCATATTCTTCATCCCGATGATGTTTTTCAATTATCATCTGACGGAAAAATCATGATCCATATAAATCCTCAAAATGAGATTATTTTCACTGAAATACCTTCAGGAAAAACAAGGCAAACGATCCCCCGGGGAGAATCAGATATAAATGATATTGCCATCTCTGATGATCAGCATTGGCTTGTAGCAGGGCTTAAAGATGGCACAATTCAAATCTGGAATAA
>CAZGOR010000496.1:0-2510 GCA_964527875.1 uncultured Bacteroides sp.
TCTGTGAAAACTCTGTGGACTCTGTGGTTTATACTACTTTTTAGACAGTCTCCAAAAACCGAACGTTTATAATTTACCCCGTGTTTTTTATTCAACCATTCAGGGTTGTGGTTTTGTTTGTCATCCACGCCCGGCACTTCGTACCGGGTTATTCATAGTTCAATCCCTCCGGTATTTTTTATATTGCTCATGATCTTTATACATGTCGCAGCCTTACGCTTGCATTGAAGCTTGTGCCTCCGCTAAAGCTTGCGTCTGCGCCGACTGCGTGTCACAATAGCTTTAGCGGTGGCGCAAGTCGGCTACGACGCAGGAGCACGGCGACACGCGGACAGCGTAGGCGCACGGCAACTCTGGAAGAGATTAGCATTCATCTGGCTACAGACATTTCGCCTCCTCCGGGAGCTTTTATTTTTTTACCCATTTTTACTATCGCTACTTTTCACATTCATAACCCTATTTCCCACACTCACACACACCAATATACAAATATACTAATAAACCAATTTACATATTTGTTAGTATTCTTTTGTTCGAAATGTAGATTTCGTGTGGTACTCCCTACTCCTTACTTCTTAATCCTTACTCCTTACTCCATACTGTCCCTTTATTCCTCCTTTCCCCCTTCTCACACTCACACTCCCTTAGCCTCAGCCTTAGCCTTCTTAGAATTAATTCCTCTTATCCACGCCCCACATCAGCTTGTTTCTCATGGTGTCGTAGAAAGTATATCCTTTTATCCGGATTGTTTTGATGGTAAAGTCGGCACGTTGGATCAATACTTCAACATCCGTATCGAAGATCTCTGTTCTGGAATCAAGAGAGAGGATATAACAGGATTCACTGCTGTTGACCTTCAGCCTGATGGTGTTATTATCAGGGACGATCACGGGCCTTACTGCAAGGTTATGGGGTGCAAGGGGAGAAATGATGAAGTTGTTTGAATCAGGTGTAACAATAGGTCCGCCAACGCTCATGGAATATGCTGTGGAACCGGTAGGAGTGGATATGATTAGTCCGTCTGCCCAGTATGAATTCAGTAATACATCATTCAGATACGCATGAATCGTGATCATTGAGGAGTATTTTTTCTGCAGGCTCACATCATTCAGTGCACAACAAAATCCGTTCATCTTACCGACCGACAGCCGGAGACTGATCAGTGACCTGTGCTCTATGGAGTATTGATCCTGTAATATCGCATCCAGTGAAGATTCAATTTCTGTTGCGGGGATATTGGAAAGAAAACCCAGTCTGCCTGCATTGATGCCTGCAATGGGTATACCATGTTTCTGTACGATGGTGACTGTTTCGAGAAATGTGCCATCACCTCCTATGCTGAGCATAATATCTTCATTGCCGGTGATATCAGCATGTTTTTCAAAAGTGCCCTGAATGACAGGCTTGATACCAACTTCTTCTGACAGAAACTTCAAGAAGGGCTTATAAATGATGATATCAGTATGGTATTCCTCCAGTTTTCTGAATAAATCAGAAATACTCTGAATGAAATCTTTTGAAAAAGGACGGCCGTAAACAGCTACTATCATGAGCACATGATTAGATGCTTAAATATCTCATAAATTGTTCATACCGGTTTGCGAGAAGACTGTCCATTTCATCATTCTGAAGATAAGAAGCTTTGATATCATAATTGAACCGGTTAAATGTCTGAACAATAGATGTAATATCAGTAATATTTAGCTTGATCGTAATTGTCATCTTTGTGCTTTCTTCAGGAGAAGAGACATATAATCCCAGGATCTTGGCATTATTGCTTTCAATGATCCGGGATATTTCTGAAAGAGAATAATCATTGATGTTTAATTCAATTTCAATGATACTGCCCTGATTTCTCAAGGCGGAGAGTTCAGCAAAATGATGCAGAAGATCTGTTTGGGTGATCAGTCCCAGGTATTTCTTTTCCTCATCCAGGACAGGGACAACAGTAAGACTGAGCCGTGAGACCAGCTCGATGACTTCAAAAATATGCTGGTTAAAATAAACATAAGGGCTGAAAAGTGATAATTTATGGTTGCCGATTGGCTCATCTGCCATATTCAGGTCATATATATCCTGGTCCGAGATCAGACCCAGAAATTCCTGGTTGTTCACGATCGGCAGATGAGAGATCCTGAAAATGTCCATCCACGAAAGGGCCTGTAACCCTGTATCCGAGGTTCTTAAAGCAGGAACGATGTCCGAAATTAAATCTTTTGCCAGCATTCGTTTAAATAACTAAATAATTCTTGTAAGATAAATGAATAGTTTTATTGTTTTCCTTGCTTCCGGTAAAGCTAAATATTATATTTACTTAATAAAAACTTTTTTATAAAACGTAAAAGTTACTATTTTCTGATTTTTTATATTTTTATGTGATAATATCAAATTCAGTACCCAATACTCACACAACCTTGCAACTTGCCTTCCCGACTGGGACAGGCGGGCAACCTGTAACCTGTAACTTGCAACCTGTAACTTGCAACCTGTAACTTGCAACCTGTAACTTG
>CAZGOR010000497.1:0-2500 GCA_964527875.1 uncultured Bacteroides sp.
CGATATAATAAATAAAGTATACAAATATTGAAATGAATAATATGAGTCCGCTAAGGAAGTATGTATCAATTTCTGATTTGCATAAAAAAGAAACAAAGATCGTGAGTACAATAAATCCGATCGTATAGGGTAAGGGAATCAGGGATGATGATTGAACAATGAACGGATTTGTTTCAAGAAAATCCTGAAAATGGTTCAGAATAAAAGGTATAAAAGTTATGAGAAAGGCAAGGATCAGGATGATGCCAAAAAAAATCATATGCAGGAGAGTAATCTTTTTTTCTTTCAAGGTATAGAGATATGTTAAAATATAAGGAATAATTAAAACTGTTCTGGTTGATAATACAAAACCCGAAATAATTGCATTCATTATCAGTTTCCTGTTGAATTTTTGTTTTTCAATTGTATTGAACCAGATCAGACAACCAAGAATAAGTATTGCATTGAAAAAAATATTGCTTCTGCAAACCAAATCCCATTGAAAAAAGGCAGAACAGATTAAGAATGCGGTTAAAAAGAATTTTTGGTTTCCCGGTATTTTAAGTTTTTCAATTATATATATAAATAACAAAAATCCGGCTATCGTGAGATACCCCAATTCCCCGATAAAATAAAAAGGAAGAGCCAGTATGAAGTAAAATGGCATTGGTCCGGGGACATTACCCATATGAGACTCTGCTTTATATGGGTATTCGTGATTCAAAAATGAGCCCCAGAAGGAAGTAATCACACTCCACCTGTCAACATTCAAAGAGGTTGGAGGTATTTGTTGAAATGCAAAAATCGCCAGACCGATAAACAGAAAGATTAATCCCCAATTAAACCAATAACTGATTTTACCTGGTATTATGATTTTATTTGTGAAGAATAATAAAACGATATAAAAAACAACCAGAAACAATGTAACAGTGATGGGAGAGCCAATATACCGGCCCAGGTATTTGTATACAAAAAGAAGATTTATAAATACAAGGATGGATTTACTGATGAATAGTTTCACATTATTTGTAAATTTCATGACCTGGCCTTTAACTGTGAAATATTATCAGGTAATGACGCTATAAAACATTTCGTTTATTCCTCATCAAGCCCTTCATTCCTGTTCACTGATTTGAGATTTATACCTGCAAAATGCAAAATATGTATTAAATATATCTTTTTTCTGTTTTCAAATCAAATTTTTCAACATGAGTGAATGACTGATTTAAGCTATTAAGGAATATAAAGGAGTCTGATTGTGAATATTTGTCACAATAGCTCGTTAGGGCTGCTATCATTGCATAAAAACCCGAATTGTCTGATCATGAACCTTTGTCACAATAGCTCCCGATGTCTATCGGGACGGGATTGTGACAACCTTAATGTACTTTTGCCTGCCCTTATCGAACGGTACGTTCGGGTGGATTGTTAAATTAATTGAATTCAAATTAGTTAAATTAAACAGTTTGTAATAATTTTAAGGTACGCATTTTCAAGAACATGTTTTTATAATATTAATCTTAAATTTATCTTAAAAGCAGAGAATTGAAGACAATTCATAAAATAGTCCAGGGCGACAGCAGAAACATGAATCTAGTCTATGCTAATTCAGTCCATCTGATAATCACATCACCTCCGTATTGGCAATTGAAAGATTACGGATCAAATGATCAGATCGGTTTTCATAACAGCTATGAGGATTATATAAATAATCTGAATCTTGTATGGAAAGAATGTCATCGTGTTTTAGTTGATGGTTGCAGGTTATGTATTAATATTGGAGATCAGTTCGCCCGTTCGGTATACTATGGCAGGTATAAAGTGATTCCAATACGGACAGAAATAATTAAATTCTGTGAGACAATCGGATTTGATTACATGGGAGCAATTATCTGGCAAAAGGTAACTACTACAAATACAACAGGAGGAGCAACGATTATGGGGAGTTTTCCATATCCCCGCAATGGTATATTAAAACTTGATTATGAATTTATACTTGTTTTTAAAAAACCGGGAATTCCTCCAAAATCTACAATCAAACAAAAAGAACTTTCTAAACTGAATAAAGATGAATGGAATACATATTTTTCCGGGCACTGGAATTTTTCGGGTGTAAAACAAGAAAAACACCTTGCAATGTTTCCGGAGGAGTTGCCGAACAGACTTATCAGAATGTTTTCCTTCATAGATGATAATATTTTAGATCCATTTTCAGGAAGTGGAACAACTTCGTTAGCTGCAAGAAATCTTGGAAGAAATTCTGTCGGCTATGAAATTAATCCCGAATTTATTGAATACTCTAAACAGAAGCTTAATATAAATCAGCCTGATATTCACGGAACAGAATACATATTTCTTGTTGACAATGTAACTATTGACTTCAACGAAGAAATTAACAGACTACCTTATATTTTTACTGATCCTCATAAGTTTGATAAAAAGATTGATCCTAAGAAATTACGGTTTGGATCGAAAATAGACAAGAACACTATCAATCGTGAAGATTATTATTCAATCAAGG
>CAZGOR010000498.1:0-2482 GCA_964527875.1 uncultured Bacteroides sp.
AGACAGTAAACCAGGTTGTTAACCTGGGTCTTTTATATAGTATAATAGTTTGCCAAAAATGACCTATAAAGAAGCACTCGATTTCTTGTTTTCGTTCCTTCCCATGTTCCAGAGAGTAGGTGCACCAGCATACAGAGCGAATCTGGATAATACAATTGCTTTCGATGAATATTTGGGTCATCCGCACAGGCAGTTTAAAAGTATCCATGTTGCGGGGACCAATGGCAAGGGATCGGTATGTCATATACTGGCAGCCATCCTCCAGGCAGCCGGCTGCAGGACCGGCCTGTATACCTCACCACACCTTAAGGATTTCCGTGAAAGGATACGGATCAATGGATACTGCATCCCGGAGGAGAATGTCATTTGTTTTGTCAGGCAACATGAAGCAATCATTAAGAAACTGAAACCTTCATTTTTTGAAATGAGCATGGCCATGGCTTTTGATCATTTCAGAAAGGAAAAGGTTGATGTGGCTGTTATTGAGACCGGCATGGGAGGCAGGCTGGATTCAACTAACATTATTACACCTGTTTTATCTGTTATTACCAACATCGGTTTCGACCATACATCTTTCCTGGGGAATACACTGGAATTGATTGCTGGTGAAAAGGCAGGTATCATTAAACACCAGGTACCGGTAATTATCGGTGAAACACAGGATATCTTATCTGTTTTCAGCAGGAAAGCTGCTGAGATGGAATCACCTGTTTACCTGGCTGACCAGATTTACCGTCTTGAAAATAATACCCCGGTAGTTCAGGACAAACAAACTTTCCATGTTTTCAGAAACGGGAAGCTACATTTAAGACGGCTTGATACTGATCTCGGGGGACATTATCAGAAAAAAAATATCCTGACAGCTTTATGTGCTATCGATAGGGTATCTGATGCTTTCAATATTTCAGATATTGATATTCGACAGGGGCTGGGAAATGTTATCAAGCTGACAGGTATAAGAGGAAGGTGGGAGATTATTGGACAACGGCCCCGAATCATTTGTGATTGCGGCCATAATCCTCAGGGTATCATGGAAGTGGTGAAACAAATCGGCCAGTTATCTTATCGGGATTTACATTTTGTTTTCGGTATGGTGGATGATAAAGATCCCATGCCTGTTTTGAAGCTCTTTCCTAAAAAGACGGTCTGCTATTTCACACAGGCCAATATTCCCAGAGCGATGGATAAAGATAAACTGGCTGCTGCTGGCAGGAAGGTGGGTTTAGAAGGGGAAACCTATCCGGATCCCATGCTTGCACTGGAAGCTGCTAAAAATGCTGCAGGAGTCGATGACCTGGTGGTTGTGGGAGGGAGTACATTCGTCGTGGCGGAGGTTTTATAGCATGGAGCATAGTGTATAATTTAGGAGAAGGGGTGAAAGGGAGAAGGAGAGATGGGGGGAGGTGTGAGTGTAGAGTTTTGGGTGTGATTAACCACAGAGTGCACAGAGGTATACACAGAGCAATTAAGAATAAAATATTATTCTCTATGGACCTCTGTTAAATCTCTGTGGTACTCTGTGGTTAATTAAAACATGTTTTTATCAGTAATTTTGAAAGAATCACTAATTATATTTAATTTCATTCATAATAAATAATATTTAAATGATAAAGATATTCCTTTTGACCGGGCTCTTTTTGTTTTTCTATTCATCCCTTTTTTCACAGGAAATAAAATGGACAGGCCCATCCGTTGATTTCAGTCATGGCAACCTGGTTGTGTCAAGCAGCGGGCGTTACCTTGAGTTTGGGGATGACCTAACTCCTGATAGTGTCGTTATTCTACTCAGAGAATGTTTATAAGTAACACTATGAATATAATTCTTCTCCATCCGGCCAAATGTAACACCTGGCTGATCATGAATGGTGACCACTCCGTACTGGTTGATGCCGGTTATAGTGGCAAGATCACTGATTTCGAGCATCTCCTTGTGGAGAATGGCCTGAAACCACGTGATATCAAACTGATCATCATGACCCATACCCACTTTGATCATGCATGCGGACTGAAAGCATTAAAGGAGCTCACCGGGGCGAAGGTTATCGTGAATGAAAATGAAGCCGGGTTTCTGAGCAACGGGTTTTGTCCCCTTCCAAAAGGTACACGATGGTATTCCGGCTTCATATCATGGCTCGGGCGTCATGTAATCTATGGAATTGGGAGGTATGCCCCCGTAAAACCGGATATAACCTTAAAAGTGAAGTTAGATCTTAATAGATATGGGATTGATGGTTATATCCTGCCTACACGTGGCCATACAGTGGGTTCGCAGAGTCTGATCATGGGAGAACATGCATTTGTGGGGGATGATATGTTTGGGATATTCAGAAATACTGTTTTTCCGCCTTTTGCCGATGATGTGCCGGCACTGATGAAAAGCTGGCAGGAGCTGCTGGATACAGGGTGTGAGAAATTTTACCCGGGGCATGGAGAAGTGATTGACCGGGCAAAGATAATGAATTCACTGAACAGGAGAATGAGG
>CAZGOR010000499.1:0-2476 GCA_964527875.1 uncultured Bacteroides sp.
TGTTGGTGCAGGAAGGGGATTATAATTTCCATCTAAACAAATGACAGTTTCATCAGCATCATTATAATCTATCTTACCTGGTCCGGGACAACCGTTTGGTTTTGGATCAATTCCCCAATTATAAAATCCATCTTCGTCGTTATCTTCATAAAACCTGCTGTTGAAAATACTGCAATCGCTTCCGCTGCATTCCATAGTTTCGCCTCCTGAAACAGGTTTAACACAAAAAAAATCTGGAGAATAATCAAATATATTAAATCCACCCTCAATTATGCCGCAATCTCCTGGCCAACTGTCCTTAAACAACCATCTAAGACCTTCGGTGGTTTTCCATCCTATTGCTAAAACAGTATGGTTTAGGTTGCAACCTGTTTCAGAATGTAATTCGCATCCAACGCGATATCCATTATATACACCTGTAAATCTTATAATAATAGGCCCATGATCAATAATCGCACGCTGTAAATCATCATCATAGGAAATGTCAGTAAGTTCTGAAAAATCTGGAATTGTTACAAGTTGACCAGGAGTATCGCATATATTATCACAATCATGCCGGCAGTAGGCTGGAGGATCTTCCTGTAATGGTTGGGTAGGATATGGGAAGCAGGTTTCATTAACAATTCCGGAGAATTTAATAAAATTTAATGATTCTTCTACTGAAGCTCCAGTACAATAACTGTGAGGACATTGATAATCTCCACTATATAGGTTACTTTCTGATAAATCCAGAGCTGCTCCTTTTTTATTGAAATAAATCTGAGCCATGGCTTCAACTGCAGCTACCGATGCAAAAATATGACAGGGATTTTGTTCTTTTTGATCTTTTGGTTCAGAAATATAATCATAATCCTTATGTCGATCCCCCCATGTAAAATTATCCGGCTGCGCGAATAAGGGGGTACAAACAAGAAAGAACGATAAAATAGTTACAATTTTTTTCATGATTTCTAAGAATAAATTTACTTACTTTTAAAATATCAGTCAACTCTCATTTTTGATGGGTAGCTAAGATTAAAATATGAGTAAGTGAAAGGGTGAGAATTTTACTTTTTTCCGCTTAATCGCATAAATCGAAAAATATAGCCTATGGAATGTGTATGTTTTACAACATATTTTTTATAATGCTTTGAATATCAATAAAAAAATTTTTCAACAAGTTTAGTAAAGAATAGATTGTTGCTGTACCCCGGATATTGAAGTTAGAAGTCAGAAAACAGAAGTTGGAAGTCAGGAGTTAGAAACCTGAAGGCTGTAACTTGTAACCTGCCTGAACGCTCACCTGCTCGTCTAACCGGACCATCCGGGCGGGTAAACTGCAACATGACGAATTCAACCCCTGTTCAGGGGTTGTGATCAGGGTTTGCATCTTTGCCCCGCACTTCGTACCGGGTTATTCATAGTTTAGCCCTTTCAGGGCTTTTTTTTCTAAAATGCATTTTCCAGCTCGCCGGTTTCCTTCCGGTTAAAACCTATAACAGAGTTATGCCGCTATCCCAAGGCTAAAGCCTTGCCCGCCCGGATGACCCGGTCGAACGGGCAGGCAGGGAGTTCGGTACGGGCGGGCCGAATTTTCTGGCTCAACCAGCGTTGTTGAATGTGTCCGGTTAACAACCGGACTTTTCTATCGCACCATTGATAGTAATAGCTGCCGGTTAGCAACCGGTAGAACTTTCGCACCTTCACACTCCCTCAGCCTTAGCCTCAGCCTTAGCCTTCTTCTATTCAATGATCCCTATTCCCTGCCTGACGATAACGGGTTCGGGTTGGGTACAGTCAATAACGGTAGTTGGGACATTATTTCCAAAGCCGCCATTGATAATCACATTCACCTTATCCTTGTATTTCTCATAAATAAGATCAGGGTCGGTTGTATATTCAATGAGTGTATCTTCATCGTGTATGGAAGTTGTCATAATCGGATTACCCAGATTACGAACCAGTTCGACCGGAATTTTATTATCAGGTATCCTGATTCCGATTGTTTTTTTTCTGCTCTGGAAGATTTTCGGGACATTGTTCCTGGCATGAAGGATAAATGTGAATGGCCCGGGAAGATGGTACTTCATCAGTTTGAATATCCTGTTGTCAAAAAGAAGAGCATAATCGGAAACCTGGCTAAGATCTGAAAAAATAAAAGAAAAATCTGCTTTCGCCAGCCGGGTACCTTTCAACTTAGCAATTTGTTCTATTGCTTTATGGTTATAAATGTCACATCCGAGTGCATATACAGAATCTGTCGGGTAAACAATGATCCCGCCTTTGCGCAGGATATCACATACCTTCAGGATCTGCCGCTGGCTGGGATTTTCAGGATGAATTTTCAATAACATAATATTATGATTTTATGAATTTAACCTTAGATTGATAGAAGAATGTATATTAAGATATTGAATTTACGGATGAATCCAATATTCCAATATTCCATCATTCTGTAATTCATTAAGTTACAAACACTCACACCCCAATACCCACA
>CAZGOR010000500.1:0-2467 GCA_964527875.1 uncultured Bacteroides sp.
TGCCACCTCGGTAACAACTCCGGTAAAACTCTTTTCCGGGAAAGCATCTATACCGATTCTCACTTCCTGGCCTGTTTTGACTTTACTGATATCAATTTCATTTACATAGGTTTTGGAGATCATGGTAGACAGATCGGGCAGTTCTGCAACCGCGAGATCAAACGTTCTGATCTCCGAACCG
The DNA here is from genome assembly GCA_964527875.1 of uncultured Bacteroides sp. Taxonomy (GTDB): domain Bacteria; phylum Bacteroidota; class Bacteroidia; order Bacteroidales; family SM23-62; genus LJUQ01. The sequence goes on from CAZGOR010000500.1 coordinate 182, forward strand.
ACGGTTCTTTTCTGTCCGTTCCATTCTCTTTTATAAATTACCATACCGGATGCGGGGGCTCTGATAACAAAGCTATTCAGAACCTTTTCTATTTCCTCCTTTTTCCTGATCTGTTTGGCCAGATTAATGGTGGCTTCGGTTATATCAGCTTTGGCCTGCTGAACTTCAAGTTCGTAGTTTTCCACAGCCTGCTCATAGGCTCTTTTTGCTTTATCAAGGTTAATCTTGGCCTGACGTATGGTGGCAGGTGGCTCAAACTTGGATTGTTCCAGTGTGATCTCAGTTTCCTCCATGTTATACTTGAGATTAATGATCTGATCCCTTAAACCACTCAGGTTCATAGTCGTATCCAGTTTTGTTTTCGTATACTGGGATTGAATCACCTCGAGCTCATCCATAATGTCTTTATAAGTATTATCTGCTTCCGATCTGTCGAGTGTAGCCACATAATCCCCTGAATCCACATATGTCCCCTCCGGGATAAGGTCCTGTATCTGGATGCTTCTGAATCTCAGTTCACGGCTTCGGAGTTCCACGGGAGCTATGATTTCGGTAGAACGCAATGCCAGGAGTTCCCCGGTTACCGATACCACAATCTCAAAAGTCCCTTTTTGAACTTTCGCCTCAAGAGGCTTTATGGCTTTATCCTTTGATAAAATAGAATAAACGGTAATCAAAGCAATAACTGCTACAATAACAATGATTATAATTATATTCTTTCGTTTCATAATATCATTGATTTTTTTAAGTATGCAAAGAAAACTATTTTATGATTCACTTTGTAATTCAAAAATGTTAAAAAATGTAAAAAATCTGTCTCCCTTTTTATCCCTGTTTAACAAGTCCGATCATTATTTCGGCCATTTTAACTGCTTTCTCTTTGGAAACACTTTCAGATATGATTCTGACGGCAGGTTCAGTATTTGATTTTCTCACATGAATCCAGCCATCCGGATAATCAATCCGCAATCCATCTTCTTCATTCATAGCAAATTCAGCATTTTGTTCTTTAATCCTGGCTAATATATCACCAAAGACCGCATCATTTTCCAATAAGACTTTATGCTTGCTGTTAAAATAATCGGGATAATCTTTTCTTATCTCTGAACATTTCCTTTCATCCCGGGCAAGGTAAGATAAGAATAACGCGATCCCGACCAGGGCATCCCTTCCATAATGCAAATCCGGACAGATCACACCCCCATTACCTTCTCCCCCGATGACAGCACCGACTTCTTTCATTTTTTCCACAACATTTATTTCTCCAACAGCAGCAGCAAAATAATTCATGCCATATTTTAATGTCAGGTCCTTCAATGCGCTTGTCGATGAAAGATTCGATACGGTATTTCCGGGTTTATAACTGAGTACGTAATCTGCAATTGCAACAAGTGTATACTCCTCACCAAACATCGTACCATCTTCATTCACGATGACAAGCCTGTCAGCATCCGGATCAACAGCAAAACCAACATCTGCTTTTTCTTTAACAATAATTTCTGCCAGGTCATTCAGATATTCCGGTAACGGTTCCGGGTTATGCCTGAAATGCCCGTCAGGTTCACAGTTCAGTTCAATAATTTTTCCGACACCCAGCTTTCTCAATAACTCAGGTACCACAATACCTCCTACAGAATTGATACCATCTATTACAACACTCAGATCAGATCTTTGAATAAAATCAGTATCCACAAGGTCCAGGGTCAGAATCTTGTTTATATGTTTTTGGCCGGCTTCTTTGTCATAACAAATCTTTCCCAGGGAATGTACATCATTAAACAAAAATTGCTCATTGTCAGCAATCCTGATTACTTCACCGCTTTCTCCGGTTGTGAGAAATTCACCCAAATTATTCAACATTTTAAGACCATTCCAATCTTCAGGATTATGACTTGCAGAAATGATGATTCCTCCATCTGCCTTGTTTTCCGTTACAGCCATTTCAACAGTTGGGGTAGCCGCAAGTCCCAGCTGAACAACATCGATGCCCTGGCTGAGAAGTGTAGCCGTAACCAAATCGTTAACCATTGCTCCTGATATCCTTGCATCCCTGCCCACTACAACGTTAACCGTGTCTTTATTCATTTTTCCTTTCAGCCATAATCCATAAGCTGAAATAAACCTGACGATATCCTGAGGTGTCAGGTTCCTGCCCGGCTCTCCTCCTATTGTACCCCTGATACCTGAAATTGATTTAAGAAGTGTCATTCGACTGATTTCTTATCACTTTTAAAAAAACTCAAAAATAATATATATCTATATTCCGGGCGTTAAAAAACGATATAA
>CAZGOR010000501.1:0-2464 GCA_964527875.1 uncultured Bacteroides sp.
AATATTGAGCCTACTTCGAAAAGTGATCTTTGAATTATAATAATATTCCTTGGGGTATAATTTCAAAAATTTAGATTAAAGAGATTTGTCACAAATTAAATTGATTACAGAAATCCAATTCACACTCTGTTCTCCAGGCTCACACTCTGTACTTCCTCGCTCGTGAGTTATGATATATACATATCAAAATTTTTGTTAATAATAATGAGTAATTCCGAGAGTGTATCGGTAATAAATATTTCCCCTGAAAGGGGAAAATATATTAGCCCAGGGCAACGCCCTGGGTACAAGATTGCGGTACTATTTAAAGCCCTGTAAGGGCGCAATATGATCATTGGAATGAATATTTATATCGCCCTTTCAGGGCTCTGAAATCAAGGCCGATCCAGTTTCACAGGACGCTGCCCTGTGCTAAAATATCATGCCCTTTCAGGGCTATATAAAATCAGAACTCTAAACAAACTGACTATCATCATAACCAAAACATAATTTAATATTATAAATATCAACAAGCTTATTTATAAAGAATACTTCACGAGAGATAAGGAATTAAGAAAAGATGAGTCCGTAACACCAAATAGTATAATTACCCGACAAACTTAATAATAGTCATTTTCTATGTATAAGACACATCCTTTCATTAAAAATAAGCAGTTTATTAAAATAAAATTACTACTTTTCGGAGCAGACTCAATATTCCAGTATTCCAATATTCCATTCTTCCCACCAAAGAATAACGCTAAGTCTATATTGAATAAACATTAAAATGATACATCATGAACTACTTAATTGGAAATAAAGAGTTTTTTCCGGGTATAAATGAAATACCTTACGAAGGACCGGAATCCAGGAATCCGTTTGCTTTCAGGTTTTATAACGAAAACCGGAAAGTTAACGGGAAAACCATGAAAGATCATTTCCGTTTTGCCGTTGCATACTGGCACACCCTGACCGGAACAGGGGTAGATCCCTTTGGTTCGGGCACAAAAGATTTTCCATGGGCTTATGCAAAGGATCCCATTGATCATGCCAGGGAAAAAATGGATGCTGCCTTTGAATTCATCACTAAAATGGGCATTCCATTTTACTGCTTTCACGATTTTGATATCGTCAATGAAGCAGATAATATCACGGAATCGGAGAAAAGGTTACAAACAATGATTGAATATGCAAAAGAAAAACAGAAAGCTTCCGGAGTAAAATTATTATGGGGTACTGCCAATCTGTTTTCACATCCGAGGTACATGAACGGTGCTGCCACGAATCCCGATTTTCATGTTGTGACATATGCAGCCACGCAGGTTAAAAATGCACTGGATGCAACTATTGCACTTGGTGGTGAAAATTATGTTTTCTGGGGCGGTCGTGAAGGGTACATGAGCCTTTTGAACACCAATATGAAAAGGGAACTTGATCATATGGCACAATTCCTGGGTATGGCCCGTGATTATGCCAGGAAACAGGGATTTACAGGAACTTTTCTTGTCGAGCCCAAACCCATGGAACCATCAAAACACCAGTATGATTATGATGCCGCCACAGTGACCGGATTCCTCAAAAAATACGGACTGGCAGGTGATTTTAAACTGAATATTGAGGTCAACCATGCTACACTTGCAGGACATACCTTTCAACATGAACTTCAGGTGGCAGCCGATGCCGGTTTACTTGGCAGTATTGACGCAAATCGCGGCGATTACCAGAACGGTTGGGATACCGACCAGTTCCCGATAAATATCTTTGAACTGGTCGAGGCAATGCTTGTCATCCTGGAAACAGGTGGCTTTACCAAAGGAGGAGTGAATTTTGATGCCAAAACAAGGAGAAACTCGACAGACCTCGAAGATCTGTTTATCACGCATATTGCAGCAATGGATGCTTTTGCCAGAGCCCTGCTTGTCGCAAACGATATCCTCGAACATTCAGACTACAGGAAAATGCGTGAAACGAGATATGCATCTTTCGATACCGGTGAAGGCAAAAAATTTGAAAAAGGAGAACTCACACTGGAAGAAATGCGTGAGCTGGCAATAAAGTTCGGAGAACCTGAACAGATCAGCGGTAAACAGGAGCTGTATGAAGCTATTATAAATCAGTATATATAATAAGAAGGCTAAGGCTGAGGCTGAGAAAGTGTGTGGTTCAGAGTGTGGGGAATATGGTTCCTGAATATGGGTTAAGAAAATAAAGGTTAAAGTTGAGCAAAGCCCGGTTATTTAACGGGCTCATACAACCATGTAAAACTCCCCATTACGGATTTTAGGTACCCTAAGGGCCAAAGTACATACCCGGGTATAAAGCTGCCTGTCTTTATAACCATTACGTTGGCTGCGGCGTTTTTCTCCACGTTCATAACTCCCTACACCAATATGCTCATCCCGGTCCAGCTCCATTAATTGTTGTAAACCCAAGCGAATAATCTCTCCCATTAGATCATCTCCTTGATAATTTATTAGTTCAGTTA
>CAZGOR010000502.1:0-2464 GCA_964527875.1 uncultured Bacteroides sp.
GTAAAGATTGCAGGCCTTGGAAAAAATAATATCGTTAAAGTTGAAATGGATCCGGCTCTGGCAATCATACCTTCAAAGCTGAGGGAAGCAATCGAAAAAGATCTTCAGAATGGTCTGAAACCATTTTGTGTGGTGGCAACACTTGGTACAACAGGAACCCTAGCCATTGATCCCCTCCATAAAATTGCTGTGATTTGTGATGAGTATAAGCTCTGGCTACATGTAGATGCAGCTTTTGCAGGTACTGCTCTTGTTCTGCCTGAAAACAGGTGGATGACCATTGGTATTGACCATGTTGATAGCTTTGTGTTCAATCCTCATAAATGGATGTTTACAAATTTTGATTGTTCGGCCTACTTCGTTAAAGATAAAGAAGCACTGATCAGAACCTTTGAAATCCTTCCCGAATATCTTAAAACAAAAACCAGGGGAGAGGTAAATGATTACCGTGATTGGGGGATACAACTCGGGCGAAGGTTCAGGGCATTAAAACTATGGTTTGTGATCCGTGATTATGGAGTGGAAGGCATTGCCGGGAAAGTGGATGAACATATAGAAATGGCAAAAGAACTGGCTGAGAAGATAAATAATACTGATGGTTTTGTCCTGTTTGAACCCCAGCATTTCAACGTTGTCTGTTTTCGCTATCAACCGGATAACACCAACTCAAATGAAGAAATAAATGATCTGAATCAGAAATTGCTTCAAAGATTGAATGAATCCGGAAAAATATACCTAACTCATACAAGAATAAATGGCCTGATCACTCTCAGGATGGTGATAGCCCAGACCTATGTGGAGAAGAGGCATGTGGATAACGCCTGGGAGCTGATAAAGGAGACAGCTAATTCTTTACGGAATTAATTATTTATTAATCCGTTGTGCTATTAAAATAATTAAGTGATTAAATAATAGATTGTTTTTGTAGAGCCGCGCTTTGGGGCGGCTCTACAAAAAATAATTCTTAGTAACTTTGGATAAATAACACAACAGGTCATTTATTGAGTAAATACTTCTCCAATAATTTTTTACCCTGATGAATAGCTTCACGTCCGGATGATTCAATACCATACCAGCCACGATATCCTGATTCATGACAAAGTTGAATCATTTTTCTGGTTTGTTCCTCTTCAGGTTGATTCCTGTAAGACATTCCACCTGCCCATGGTAATGTTTTTTCCAGGTACTCAAAATTATTAAATTCCGTTCCGGGAGATCTCCAGTCAGGATAAGTTCCAAAATACAGGTTATTAACTTCATTCATCAGAGATACCATCCAATCCGCATCATTTGAGAAACCACCATGATTTTCAATGAGAATACTAATGTTTGCCGGAACAGCATATTCAAGCATCTGGTTATATGTATTCGCTGCCCATTTTAATGCTTCTTCCTTTGATGCATCTTCAGGGCCACGGCAATTTGTACGGATTGCACTGCAACCAAGAAAATGAGCAATGTCAATCCATTTTTGATGATTGATCACAGTTTGCCTGCGCTCTTCCTTTGATGGTGTGCAGGTCTCTCCTTCATCATCAACCATGATCAGAACCATGGTTACATTATAATCCTCTGCATTCTTTTTAAGTCTTTTCAGATAGCCGTATGTTGGAACTTCAAAGAGGGTATTAACAAATTCAATTCCATTGATATCAAATACTTCCCTGGCAATCCTGGGAAAATCAAGAGTTTTCCATTGACCTTCACGAATTTCCCTGACAAGTGCCCACTGAGCAATGGAAATATCATCCTTCACAGAGCGGGGAGTGGGAGCCATAGAAGGGATTTTAAAGGAATTCAAACTGACCAGTCCGATGCTTGCAGCTACAGAACTTGACAGAAAATTGCGTCTTGTCATCATGATGTTTAATTTTTATTTAATAATAAGATAACTGGTTTATTAAAAACAATCTAAATTTAAGTAATTCATTTGAATATTGCGATACACTTGAAATTTGATCTACAATAAATATTTATATCTTTATCTTAAATCCAGATTCAGTTACCCGTGAATTTCCAGTACAAGTACAAATGCTTGGTGAATTGAAAGCTTCCGATGCAACCGGTCCTTTAATCTCAGCATTATCAGATCAGGAGAAATGCTGTTTTCATCGTTCTTCAGGATCAATCTGAATTATATCTTGAACCTCTTAAGAAAGTTGTTGATTATGAGGATTTTGAACACGTTTTTATGCCAGGGAGGCGAGAAGTTGATAGGATAAAAAATAGACCCTTGGAGCTTTTAAAGAGCTCCAAGGGTTAAAAAATTGAATGTATCTTAGTGAATATGGGATTTTAAGTAAATTTGTTTTGAATCAAATCAGGTCGCTAACAAGATCATTTGATGTATTGAATTGACAAATTGGTAAATAATATATGAATTAGCAGAGTAGCAGTTAAACAATTTTACAATTTAAAAATTAAATTATTATGAAAAGATTAATGATTATGCTCAGCCTGTTAT
>CAZGOR010000503.1:0-1348 GCA_964527875.1 uncultured Bacteroides sp.
CTCTGTGAAAACTCTGTGGACTCTGTGGTTTATACTACTTTTTAGACAGCCTCATGTCCGCTTTGCGGACAAAGGGAGTGAAATAAATCTTAAGTTTTACAGTTAAAAAAGAGAACACAAAAAAAATCATTAAGTTCGCAAAATACAGATATCTGCTAATCGACACTTTGTGATCCCTGCCTGCCGGCCTTGCTTCGCCGTCCGCGTGCCGCCAAAGCTTTAGCGGAGGCGCAAGCATCGCGAAGGCGCAGCAGGCAGGTTTGTGTCCTTGGTGGTTAAAAGACGGAAAAAAATATTGTAAATATTAAAAAATCATAATAATATATTATTATAAATTGAACGAACTCATATAATGAAATTATGAAAACAAATTCATTGATCCTGATGTTACTGGTTTTTACTTGTTTATCGCTCACTTCCCAGATTAACTATTCCGATTATTTTACTGATGCCAGGATGAGGGTTGACCTGATCTTTGCAGGCGACCATGAAAAGATGGAGGTCTATCTGGATAAGATCAAGTCGGAACCTTTATGGGGAGGGACGAGGAAGAATCTGGTCGATCCGCTGGGTTTTGGAGAATTTCAATACAGGGTCCGGGATGAAGCGACCGGGAAGATGATCTTCTCAAGAGATTTTTCGACCTTGTTTGAAGAATGGCAGAGCACGGAGGAGGCAAAAACGAAACAGAAGTACCTGACTGAAGCCCTTGTTTTTCCTTACCCGAAGAATAAGATCCGCCTGGAATTATACAGGAGGGATCCGCAGAACAGGTTCGAAAAATGTTATGAAATGCCGGTAGATCCTGAAGATCCTTATATCGAAAAGGGATTGAAGTATGATTTTGAAGTAAGGAAAGTTGCAGATATGGGAGATCCTTCCGATCATGTCGATCTGCTTTTTATTGCCGAAGGTTATACGGCAGATCAAATGGATATTTTTTATTACGATGTCGGCCGCTTTACCGGTTATCTTTTTTCGACGAAACCGTATGATTCATACAGGGAAAAATTCAATATCTGGACAGTAGCTTCCGTATCTGCTGAGGAAGGGACAGATATTCCCGGGGAAGAGATCTGGAAGAACACGATCCTGAATACCAACTTCTATACTTTCAGGCTGTCCAGGTACCTGACTACATATGATTACAAAACTGTGTGCGATGTGGCTGCACCGGTTCCATATGACCAGATATTCATACTGGTAAATATAGACAGATATGGCGGAGGGGGTATGTATAATAATTACTGCGCGGGTTCTACCGGGGGATCTGCCCCGGGGAAAGTGATGGTTCATGAATTCGGACACGGTTTTGCAGGACTCGGTGATGAATACTATTCATCTGCCG
>CAZGOR010000503.1:1358-2460 GCA_964527875.1 uncultured Bacteroides sp.
ACTTATTCATATGTGTATCGAAAGTTGAAAGAGCTTAAGTTAAATTTTGTGGAATTGGCGAAACCGTGTGCTTTGATGCAAGATTGTCAGTATGCTAATCCTGAATATGAAGAATACTATAATCTTTCGGTTGAACCATGGGAGCCAAACCTTACGACCCTTGTGGATTTTGAATCGAAATGGGCCGATATGGTTGATCCTGATACCCCCATACCGACACCTGCAAGAGAGCCGTACCTGGATAAAACGGGTGTTTTCGAAGGCGGGGGATATGTTGCAAAAGGAGTCTACAGGCCCGCCATCGACTGCAGGATGAAAAGCAACGAGGCAGAAGGATTCTGCGAAGTTTGTAAAAGGGCTATCGTAAGGATGATTAAATATTATACTGAATAAGAGAATTTTACAAACTTAATCCTGCCTGTTCATATCCCGTATTTGTCTCCAGGTTATAAGGTGAACATCATTCTGATTGAGGAGTTCTTTAAAATCATCACTGAGGACAAAATCGAGATCTTTTTGTCTCCATGCAGATCCAAAATCCGGTTGACCCGCGGCAATGGCCTTCATCTCGTCATTGTCGTATGACAGGTGAAATATCAGTTCATTCAATCCAGGCTGCAGGTTTATGATAAAATCCTGGTAGAGGCTGTCCCAATTGCCACCTGCAATTTCCGGATACATAGATACATAATTGTCTACCACGATTATTTCCGGATCAACTTCATCCAAAAGGTCCGGGGCCATGAACCGGATCAGGTTCATGGGAATGGTCAAAGGCAGGTTATAATCGCCGGCAATTTTCAGGCCTGTCCTGAAAAGTTCAGGATTAACCATCAGGCTTCCCATATGGTTATCAAGATGGGTGGGTTGTATACCGGATGCGATAGCCCTTTCTATCTGGGTTCTCATTTCTTTATCAACCTCCTCCGGTTTGGCATTGGCTGCGACCTCCTGCAGCGTGGCATGGAAATACCCGTCTGTATTGATCAGGCCGGGGATATCGTTGGACGGTGAAACACCGTCCCATTTGTATAGATCCCACTCTGACGTGAGGGTAAGATGTATCCCGATATCCAGGCCGGGATGGGTTTTAATATATGCC
>CAZGOR010000504.1:0-1072 GCA_964527875.1 uncultured Bacteroides sp.
ATTCTATCGGCCGGCTAATCTATCTGTTTCGCAAAACCTGATCGTGTGGGCAGAACTGATTTCAGATGCACGATGGGCAAGGGAAAGCTATTCGCTGATTAAATCTTATGATCTGGTAACAGGCAAGGAAAAATTACTGACCGTTAACAGCCGATATTTTGCGCCTGAACTTTCCCGGAATGCAAAATGGATTGTAGTTGCTGAAATCAGCGAGTTAAACGAATATGCCCTGGTTATTCTTGAGGCCAGTACCGGTAAGGTGATTAAACGTATCCCGTCACCGGGGAATGAATATCTTCAATACCCTGTCTGGTCGGGAGAGGAAAATATTATCGTATCTTCAATGGGAGATGATGAAAAAAAAATAAAAAAATATAATCTGAAGAATGAGTTGTGGGAAACATTATTCCATGCCGGATTTGAAGACATCGCGGAGTTGTCATCTGCACAGGATTATGTATTGTTCAGGGGCACATTTTCGGGAATTGACAATATTTATGCATTGGATCTGAAGACCGGTAAATGTTATATGGTAACCAGTTCGGAATTTGGCGCATATTATCCACAATTATCAGCGAATGGCAGGAAATTTATTTATTCTAATTATACTTCGCAGGGGTTTGATATTGTTGAAACAGATTTTGAAGAAGCTTTGAGGATCCCGGTTGACTCTGTTATTGATCACCGGGAACAGCTATACAGACCGGGAGAAGAAGAAGAAAAACAGGTTCAAAAACCACAATCTGAAAATATTCCGGATTATACCGAAAGAAGTTATAATAAATTAACCAATCTGTTTAAATTTCACAGCTGGGCACCTTTTTATTTTGATTATGAAAATCCGGACATAGAAAATCCGGAGATTTCGCTAGGAATCTCACTCATGAGTCAGAATCTCTTAAGTACTGCTTTCACAACAATAAGTTATGAATATAATCCGGAGCAGCGTGATCATTTCATTCACACGAGTTTTGTCTACAAAGGATTATACCCGGTTTTCCAGTTCAGGTATGATTTTGGAGGATTGCCTTTTGTCGCCGAACCGCCTGATATTAGCAAGAGGCTTGAAAGA
>CAZGOR010000504.1:1082-2453 GCA_964527875.1 uncultured Bacteroides sp.
TGACCTGGCGCATGAACGTTTATCTTCCACTGGACATCACCTCAAATAAATATATAAGGGGTTTACAACCTTCAATTGAAAGCCGTTATACAAGATCTTATCTGTGGAACGAGGATCGGAATGAATATTATACCGGATCAACTTTATTTGATTACAGGTTTTATGCCTACAATTATTTGAAGAGATCGGGCAGGGATATTTTACCCAGATGGGGGCAGGTAGCTGATTTTCGTTTCGTTCATGCTCCATGGTCTGAAGATAATTTAGGTTCACAATTTACCGCACAGGGAACTCTTTATTTACCCGGATTCTTCAGACATCATACGCTGAAAATAAATGGGGGATACCTGAAACAATACACAAAAAAGTATGTTTTAAATAATCTGATAAATATGCCCAGGGGGTATGAATCTTATAGATCGGAGCAGTTTATAAAGTTAACTGCCGACTATGTATTTCCGATCATATACACTGATCTGAGAATATGGCATTTATTATATATTAAAAGATTCAAAGCCTCCCTGTTTTATGATTATGGCTTCGGGCAAAATGTATTTATATCTGATAATAATGGCACTGTTAAAGAAAACAGGTTTTTCAGGTCATTCGGTCTGGAACTGACATCAGATTTTCATTTCCTGCAAATTCTGTTTCCCTTTGATGCTGGTATAAGATACAATTACCTTACTGACGAATCAAAATCAAAGGTAGAATTCATCTTTTCAATTGATATAAGCCAGTTTTAATTACTAAAATTCTTTTTTTACTGTAATATAACCAGGATATTCAAGATCTTTTGTTCCGACCCGGATATAAGGTTTAATCTTAATACTGACGCGGGTTGGCCTGTTGCTGGCATCAGCCAGGTTTAATGCAAAATTGATCAGGGTATTTCTGGATTCTCTTTTAAGCAGTTCCATAAGATTTGTTTCAATCCTTACAGGGATCGTTGAAATACCTCCGAAAGCAGCAATTTCAATCCGCTTTTCAACAGATCCTGAAGCAACCTGTAATTCATCAATATATGCAATGTATTCCATACGGTTTAAAGATGCATTAACAGGATTGGGATTTTTTACTTCAACATTCAGTATAAAAGAAAGAGGTAAATCACCAAGCAATATATTTTTGGCGATTTTCCCTGTTTGTTCAATACTGAGCGCTTCAACACTGGAAATCTTACTGATATCAACACCTGCAAGTACAGGATATTCAAGGGTACTCATCCTGAAATCACAATCAGCCAATGCGGTTAATTCTTTCAGGTAGGCACAAGAATTCAGAACCAGAGCAATAAATAGAATAACAGTGAAAAATAAATAAACTGATTTTTTCATATCTGAAAATTATTGGATTTTTTATACGTTTTAA
>CAZGOR010000505.1:0-2418 GCA_964527875.1 uncultured Bacteroides sp.
AACAAGTAAGCGCTTACGATTGGTTAGAAAGAAATAAAGATAAAAATCCAGAAGCATTTAAGCGTGCAAGCAATAAATGGGGCAATGATTATGTGATGGTGAAATATGAATATGAGAAATAAATTTAGTCTTTCTATATTTTAATTCTTTGAAATGAAGATATCAGTTTAACTAACATGGGCAATATTTTTTATATTAAAGAATTACTAAAAATTAAAATAAATTTATTAAACAAGTAATTAAATACAGGTATAAAACTATGAAAATAAAATGTCCACAATGTGATTTTGAAAATGAAGAGGGTAGTAAATTTTGTAAAAATTGCAATGAGCCATTAGTTAAGTTCAAAATTCCTAGTGCCATAGAAAATCCTTATATTAAAATAAAAGAAGAAGACCAGCCTTTTGAACTTATCTCAGATGAAGAGGCCAAAGTAAAAAACAAAATAGAAAAAGAGAGGAAAATGCGCACATGTGGGAACTGTGGAATTTCTCTATCAGAAGGAATAACAAAATGTCCAGAGTGCGGGAAAATGGTTTGCAAGAACTGTGGAAATATTTTAGGAACGGGCGTAACTAAATGTCCTAAATGTGGGGAGCCAACTGTGTTGGGTGCTCTTCAAACCGTAGGCTGTTTCATGACTCTTATTGGGCTATTTATACTCATAATCGTATTTCTAATTGTATTCCGAACTTAAATAGAATAAAAGGAAACAAACGGGGGCAGATCTCAACATTTGAAATTAAGGAGGATTTATTAAAATGATCTGGATAATTGCAATTTTAATAGGTTTAATTCCCGCTTTAATTGCTTATAAAAAGGGTTATCCAAAAAAAAACGAAGTTATAAACTTTTTCTTGTGGTGGATTTTTGGAGCATCATTTTTTATAATTGCATTTCCTTGGGCAATATTGTTAAAATCGAAAAAAGGAGAGCCGGAAACAAGAAGAATACTAGAAGGAATGAAGAAATGCCCTGAATGCGCTGAATTAGTTAAAAAAGATGCAAGAGTATGTAGATTTTGTGGATATGAGTTCTATTCAAAACCGGTTACACAGGAACAAGAGATAGAAGAATTTACTCATAAACAAGTATTAAGGCCTAATCCCAAAAGAAAAATATAAATACCGATGAAGATGAGAAAATATAACTAACCTAATCGAAGATATAAAAAGGGGTTAAAAATTGTTTTAAAGGTATTTTTATTAAAAATAGGGCCCCATTTAAAAACAGGCTACCGGATTTCTGGAAAGAAAAGCTGAATAAAGCAAGAGCTAAAGGAACAACTTCAAAAATGCTTGAGGTTGTCCTGGAAGAAAAGAGAAGAGAAATAATAAAAGAGTGGATTGAGTCCGGAAGGATTGAGGGCATAAATACCAAGTAAAGAATATTGAATAAGAGGAGAATGTATAGATGGTAGATGGTTTGGTAAATATTGGTTTTGGTAATTTTGTGAATTCTAATCGGGTTGTTGCTATTTTGTCTCCGAATTCCGCTCCCTTGAAAAGAATAAAGGAAGAAGCAAAAAATAGTAAAAAATTAATCGATGCTACTCATGGCAGAAGAACGAGAGCAATTATTATAATTGATAGTAATCATGTGATTTTATCTTCCATTCAATCCGATACTATCACAAATAGATTTTCCGGACAGATTGAATGATATTTCGAATTCGGAGAAAAAATACAATTCTGTTAACATTGCTCGAGGATATATATATTAAATCTATATCTGTTGATACAAAAAGCATTAAAGCTATCAAAGAAGGTAATTCTCGTGAAATATATCAAGCCAGGAAGAAATTAGAAAAAGAAGGATTTAGTTGGTCGGGGAAAGGTCAAAATATTTAACTTTTTGTTGTTGATAAAACTTAAAAAATATGTTATATTAATTATAATGAATAGTAAAAAATAAAATATTTTTAGAGTGCCTTTCATACACACACAGAGCACCAATTAGGAGGAGAAATGATATTCTAATGGGTGCTTTTTTATTGAAAAAATAAATATCTAAATAATTTAAAAGGAGTGATAGATATTATAAATGAGTATCTGAGAAACGGATATAGTTTAATACCTGTTAGTAACGAAAAAATATCCTATATACGTTGGAGAAAATACCAGCGTCAGAGAGCAAACATAGAAGATATTTTTGATTGGTATGATAAGTTTAGTAATGTAAATATTGGAATAGTTACCGGAGAAATAAGTAAATTAGCGGTTATTGATGTTGATGATCTTACTTTGTTGCCGGAGTTAGAAGAATTATTACCAGAGATAAAAGAAACAACCAGAGTCAGAACAAGAAGAGGGTATCATTACTATTTTTCTCTCAATGGCGAATATGTTAAAAGCACCAATAGCTTATTCGGTAAAAGACTCGAATTAAAAAGTAATGGAAATTATGTTGTAGCTCCCC
>CAZGOR010000506.1:0-2388 GCA_964527875.1 uncultured Bacteroides sp.
AGATATTGAAATTTAAAATATATGAAGAGCTGTGCCGCGGCACAGCTCTTCATATATTACTGTAATTTAAACCTACTCACCGGGTGACTTCAAGTCACCTGGTGAGTGGTTAACATTTAATTTTTCAGTATCTTCGCCATTATCCTAAAAACTTCACTCACCGGGTGAGTGATTAACACTTTTATTTAATGCTTGACAACCTGATTAAAAACTATCCTGTCCTCGAAATATGCAGGAAAGACATTTCCGGTGCATTTGAATTACTCAAATCTGCATATGAGAATAAGGGTATCATTCTTGCTTGCGGAAATGGCGGATCTGCTGCTGATGCAGAGCATATGGTTGGTGAACTGATGAAGGCTTTTAATCTGGAAAGGCCATTGCCTGAAGATCTGCAGCGTAGTTTTATCCGCAGGTTCAGAGAAGAAGGAAACTATCTGGCAAAAAACCTGCAGTCTTCACTTAAGACCATTTCGCTTGTTTCCCAAACTTCACTGATAACAGCTATTGGCAATGATATTTCAGCAGACCTTATTTTTGCCCAGCAGGTTATCGGTTATGGTCAGCCTGGTGATGTTCTTTTTGCCATCAGTACTTCAGGAAATTCTAAAAATGTTCTGAATGCTGTTTATACAGCAAAGATTTTAGGATTGAAGGTTATTGGATTGACGGGCCGGACAGGTGGAAAAATGAAAAACCATTGTGATGTGACTATGTGCGTCCCTGCCGAAGAAACCCCACGCGTCCAGGAATTGCATATGCCTGTTTATCACACACTATGCGCTATGTTGGAAAAACACTTTTTTGGAAAATAAGGTGTGTCATTTTGTTGTGCTGTTTCACAACATAACAACTTGTTTTGTTAGTATTTACTTGACTCTCCCCCTAATCCTCTCTCTGCAAGCCAGAGGGGGGACAGGTGGATGATTTTTGAGAAAATTATTAGGTTAAAACTAAATGCTACTATGAAAGAAAAAGAAAAATAGCATTTATAAAACAATGCATAAGATTCCTCTCCTCTCTGCACTGTAGAGAGGAGAGGACAGGTGAGGAGAGTCAAGAAATCTCAGCATAATGACTCTAAGTCTCATTTTCACCATAATAATCCTAAAAAGTATAACTTAAAAAATATTTATGTATAAAGGGTAGCTCGCGAGAAAGGGAGCAGAGAAGTGAATCTGAAAAATCATTCAAAAATCGAAAAACATACCCCCCCGTACTTCCTTAACTCTTTAAAGTGAGTGTGATCTGAGAAATTATAATTCTTTCCATGCTCCAGTATAAACCAGCCATCCTTATTGAGAAGGTCGTGATCAAATATTAATCCCGGGATATCAGGGAAACGGCCAAGATCATATGGGGGATCAGCAAATATGATATCATATTTATCTTTCAGATGCGGAATCAGTTTGAAGACATCGCTATGGTATATGTTTATTTGTTCAAAACCAAAACGTTCTGCTGTCTTCTTAATAAAATCAGAATATCCTGTATTAATTTCAACCATGTCAATTTTTATTGCACCTCTTGAAGCAAATTCATAACCTATACTGCCGGTACCGGCAAAAAAGTCAAGTACCTTTAAACTATTAAAGTTGAAATAGTTGGCTATGATGTTAAAGATTGCTTCCCTGGCAAAATCTGTCGTCGGCCTGGCCTTGAAATGATGTGGCACGGGAATCCGCGTCCCTCTATATTGACCGCTGATTATCCGCAATTGTAAAGATTGAATAGATGAATGAAAAAATGATCAGGGATTTTATCAAAGGTATGTGAATACTGGAAATGGGTATCAGGTTTTGCAAAATTAACAGATTTAATGAACTTTTTTACAATTTCGGTCATTCCGGAATTCTTCTCAATCATACCTGACAAATGAACAGGACATGTTTCCGGACTCAGATGAAGCTTGTCATATACATTCATGATGAAATATATTAAATCCTGTTCATTCCTGAATTTAAAGGTATTATGAAGGATAAGCGAACGATTCCGGATAATAACGATATCGTAAAAATCCTTTTGAAGATTCAGATGAGCAGAATCGTAATTATCCTTCTGATATTTTAGCGTATATTCAATAAAAGGAGTAGCCTGGTTAAAAAACTTCAATTGTGGAAAGTGCTTCATAAAAACATTTGCGATCTCATGATGAATGGGGAAAACCAGGTAGGCATCAAGATTTTTGATATGGTTTGTATGTAATTCTTCCAGGTCATGGAGGGTCTGGTTGAATTCGAAGTATTGTTTCAGCTTCTCTTTTTCAAAAAGGGGAGAGGGTAGGAGTGTGGTTCTCGGATTTCGCCAGATGCAGTAAATATTTTCAAACTCTTTCGACAGGAATTCATCCTTCCGGAGTATTTCTTCCATATGTTCTGGATATTTATC
>CAZGOR010000507.1:0-2383 GCA_964527875.1 uncultured Bacteroides sp.
TGTCTAAAAAATTTTTAAAGGCTTCTCGCAGATATCCGCAGATCAATTCGCAGATTTTCGCAGAGTGCTAATTTTCAGCTTATTACTTCTGCGTAAAACTTGTCCGACTCAGGCGGATCAGCGTTAACCTGGCAGGCAGGTGTGAGAAATAAAAATTAATGGACTTTTTATACAGCCTCTTTTTAAATTTTTCCAGATTAATATCTTTAATACAAAATATTCTTTATTTTTGCAAACCTAGTTCTATTATGAGGTAATAATAACAAAAGGTTAATAAAATTTAATTATGGCACATCATCTTTCAGCAAAGAAGAGGATCAGACAATCAGAAAAACACACTGCTGTGAATAAATACTATGCGAAAACCACAAGGAATGCTGTAAAAAAGTTACGTGACAATACCGATAAAAAAACTGCAACAGCTGAATTACCGAAAGCTTTTTCTTTACTCGACAAACTTGCAAAAAAGAAAGTCATTCATAAAAATAAAGCTGCAAACCTCAAATCCAAACTTGCCAGGCACGTAAATAGCCTTTAATAAACTTATCCCAACAATTATCCAGTAAGCCTGAAGAATTACTGATCTTTCATTTTCCTCTCTTAATCTTATATTACTACTAAAAAAAATTTTCATTCCTGTTCGATTTTATCATGTTTTTGTCATTAATGGGTAAAGAAACATTCAACAAATTATTCTTTACCCATGAAAAAATACCGTAAACTATCGATCAGGGAATGGGCATTGGAGGATCGCCCGCGTGAAAAACTGATTGCAAATGGCATCAATACCCTCAGTAATGCAGAATTACTTGCTATTATTATTGGTTCGGGTACCCGTATGGATACTGCAGTTGAATTATCAAAAAAGGTCCTGAATATTGTCAGCAATAACCTGCATGAACTTGGCAAGCTGGACATTCTAAGCTTGAAGAAGATACCGGGGATAGGTCCTGCAAAAGCTATGGCCATCATTGCGTGCTTTGAACTCGGCAGAAGGCGCAATACTTCTGGCAAACTTACGGGAAAAAAAATCTGCGGAAGCAGAGATGCATTTGATTTGTTTCAACCTCTTTTAGGAGATATTCATCATGAAGAATTCTGGATCTTGTTATTAAACAGGTCAAATCGAGTGATCGACAAAGTTAAGATCAGTCAGGGTGGAATATCCGGAACCATCATTGATACAAGAATTATACTTAAAAATGCTGTCGACCGCTTGTCATCATCTATCATTTTATGCCATAACCACCCTTCCGGCAACCTGAAACCAAGTGATGCTGATATCAGGATCACCAATAAGCTTAAAGATTCAGCACAGATCATGGATATCAATTTACTCGATCATATCATTGTTGCAGATAATTCCTATTTTAGCTTTGCAGATGAAGGATTATTATGAGCAATAACGATATACCTGTTATACATTTAAGGAATGAGAAAATCGATCCCGATTTGTGGGACGAGACTATTATATCTTCTGTCAATGCCAGTATATATCCGTTATCATGGTATATGAATATTACCTGCCCAGACTGGGAAGCATTAATAACTGAGGATTACAGAACTGTTATGCCCTTACCGGTTTCCAGACGCATTTTCTTCCCTGTAATCACTCAGCCTGAATTTACATGGCAACTGGGAATTTTTTCCTGCGACATCATGGATGAAACACTATCAGAAGAAATTGTTAATTCCATTCCTTCATATTATGGAATAAAATCCTATCATTTTAACAAGTTTAACAAATTACCCTTACACCTTTCCAGACAATCTAAAAAATTCACAACCGAACTTGAATTAATTTCATCATATGTCAAAATCAGGGACGATTACAACGATATTGCAACCGAAAAAATCAAATATGCACTTCAGAACAGGATCAGTATTATGAAAAGTATATCAAATCATGAATTTTTAGATTTTATATGCCGGTTTGACAGATTTAATTCACACAGCATAAAACCTTCCGGATTGTCACTGCTGCGCCTGATACTTTCCAATTCCTATCGATACCGGATGGGTGAGATCTATGGAGCCTATACCCGGGAAAATAATCTCTGCGCCGTTACCTTCTTTATTCATTTCAAAGGCCGGCAAATCATACATTATGCCGCAGCTGATAATGAAGGAATTAAATATGGTTCACTTTACCTAATACTCGATCATTTTATTTCCGAAAACACAGAAAAAAACCTCATCCTCTGTGTTGATAACCCATCAGCAAAACATTTGATTTCACTTTTCAAAGACCTTGGTGCAAAATCTTACCCGTTCTTATCCATGAAAAAAACTTTTATTTTTTTCTAGAGAGTATGGTGAAAGGTGTAAGGGATGGAGAGATGGAATAAGAAGTAAGGAGTAGAGAGTAAGGAGCAAAGAGAGA
>CAZGOR010000508.1:0-2357 GCA_964527875.1 uncultured Bacteroides sp.
AATTGATGAAGTTGTCTGCTTTAAAGTTACCGCCGCAGGCGGTTTTAGTTCAACGTTTGTGTATAAACACCTGGTGTTGTTATTTTCAATATCTCATTTTTTAGGATATATATATTCTACCGAAAATGGTTGTGTATGTGTACCTCTTTTGTTACTATCAATAATCATCCAATGTATTTTTTATGTTACCGAGTTCGTTTGCGGCTACATGAGTATAAATCTGAGTTGTCTTTGGATTTTCATGCCCCAGGATCTCCTGAATATACCTTAAATTAATACCCTGTTCCAGTAAATGAGTGGCAAAACTGTGCCGGCAGGGATATAAAATTAGTATTTTTTTCACGCAGATATCCGTAGATTTTTTGATTCAGTTGTGTTTAAGTAGTTGTATATAACATTACAAGTGTCTTTAAAATCGAGTCATTCCGAAGGAGCGAAGCGACTGAGGAATCTCCCAGGGTCAAACTAAGTTGTCTTTTCTTCATTGTCATTTGCCCGCCGTACCCGCTTTATCCATTGCGCTCCAAATCTTAGATTGTCACTCTTGACTGCGAGATCCCTCCTCACTTCGTTCGTCGGGATGACTTGTTTCACTTCCTGGAATTATTATACCCCACAGCCACCAGTCACCAGCCACCAGTTACCATTCCGCAGTCTCCCTGATGATCATATCATACACTTCCTCCTCCGTCAATCCGAAAATCCTGATCTGTTGGGGTATGATACTTTTTTTGGTCATCCCCGGAATACCATTCAGCTCGAGGAAGTAAAATTCACCATTACTTAAAATAGAGTCTATCCTGACCAGTCCCCTGCAATCTAGATAGTCATAGATCCTGGATGCAATTTCCTGGCATTGCAAGGATGATTCTTTACTTATCCTGGCCGGAGTGATCTCTTCAGCCATGCCATGGGTGTATTTGGCTTCGTAATCGAAGAAATCTTTTTTACTGATGACTTCAGTAACCGGAAATACCAGTTCGCGATCATTTATTTTAACAAGTCCGCAGGTTAATTCTGTTCCCCCGATGAATTCTTCAACAAGTACCTGTGTATCTTCCTTTAATGCAAATTGAAGTGCATTATCGAGTTCATCGGTATTGCTGATTTTTGAAACACCGAAACTTGATCCCCCGCAATTTGGCTTGATAAAACAGGGTAATCCAATCTCTGAAATAATGGATTCTGTATCAATCTCTTCAATTTTTTTCAATAATAGAGCTCTGGGGGTTTTAATACCACATTGACTTAGAAAAGACTTGCATGAAAATTTATTAAAGGTCAATGCCAGTGAAAGAACTCCGGAGGTATTGTAAGGTATTTCAAGAAGATCGAAGTATGCCTGGAGTTTTCCATCTTCACCGGGCGGACCGTGCATAGCAAAAAAAGCATAATCAAACTTGATTTTCTGATGATCGAAGGTGAAACTGAAATCATGCCTGTTAATAAGTATTTGCTGATTATCAATTTTTACATGCCAGTCATTTTTCTTGATAAATACGATATAGGTTTGGTATCCCTTTTCATCGAGACATAACTTTACCTGCGCTGCGCTTTTGAGGGAAATGACAACCTCAGAAGAGTCTCCCCCGGTGATGATGGCGATGTTTTTTTTCATGGAAACTGGATTGATCGTATAAAGTTAAAAATTTTTATGATGGTATTTGGGAATAAAGAAAGTGTATAAGGCATGGAGCATGGAGCATGGAGCATGGAGCATGGTGCTTGGAGAAGGGTGTAGGGAGGTGGGTATAGGTTGGCACATGAGTATTAATCTTCGAAACATGTTTTATAACATATTAGATGGGTTGCGATACAAGTATTGAATGAGGATTAATGTATAGTAACCAAAACTTATTAAAATGGCACAATTTAGGTTTGAAGATCTTGAGATATGGAAACTGGCAATTCAAATAAGTATGAAATTGTTTGATATTGCCGACAGGCTTGAAGAGAAGAAATTGTTCAGGTTTGCAGAACAATTGAGAGCAGCTGGTTTAAGTTTAACCAATAACATTGCTGAGGGTTCGGGATCTTTTACGAATGCGGATTTCTCAAATTTTCTGAAGTTTTCGAGAAGATCGGTTTTTGAATGTGCAAATATGGTTTATATATTGAGACTAAGAAATCATATTACCGAAAATGAGAAGACAGAACTCTGAAATGACCTGGAATTTTTAAGCCGTTCTATTATTAACTTTAAAAATACTATTCTGAGGTCCTGAATAAAATTTCATATTCATTAAAGATTATTAGCATACCGAACTTATTTGAACTTACTATCATGTATAATCCCTATTTCTGCTCCATGCTCCATGCTCCATGCACCATGCTCCATGCTCCATGCACCATGCTCC
>CAZGOR010000509.1:0-2352 GCA_964527875.1 uncultured Bacteroides sp.
ATCTCTGTTTCCTCTGTGGTTAAATGTTTTAATAGACTTTTTAGACAGCCTCTATATGAATACAAAAAAAATTTTAATTTTGAAAAAAAATGATCATTATTTAGACCGATTAAGAATATTTTAAAAAAAAGAATTGAAATCTGGAAGTTGAGTGATTTTATTTGTTAATTGTGCCTTTTTTAATATAATTTTTTAATATTTCTCAGTATGTCCGTAAAAGGAAAAGATAGGATGCCGGTAGGGAACAGATTACACCTGGGTATTGATATTGGATCTATCTCGTTGAATACCGTATTAATAGATGATCAGGAAAATATTATAGAAAACCTTTATGATTATTGTCATGGTAAGCCTTATCACAGACTCAGGGAAGTTCTTGAAAAACTGATCGGACAATACAGGGATTACAATATTGTATCATTATCACTTACAGGCACCGGGGGTAAACTTGCTTCGGAATTGATCGGCGGACATTATGTAAATGAGATCATCTCCCAATCAAAGTCTGTTTCAAAGCTTTATCCGAAAACAAAAACCATCATTGAGATGGGTGGGGAGGATTCGAAACTTATCTTCATGGATGCATCGGAGGATAATTTTCCCAGGCTTTCAGATTTTCAGTTGAATAATCTGTGCGCAGCTGGTACAGGTTCGTTTCTTGATCAGCAGGCGAAAAGAATAGGTGTTTCCATTGAAAAAGAATTTGGCGAACTTTCACTGAAATCAGTAAAACCTCCACGGATAGCAGGCAGGTGCAGTGTTTTTGCAAAGAGTGACATGATCCATTTACAACAAATAGCAACACCGGTTCATGATATTGTTGCCGGACTGTGTTTTGCAGTAGCGAGGAATTTTATCAGTTCAATGGCCAAGGGGAGAAAGCTTGAATTTCCGGTGATATTCCAGGGTGGCGTTGCGGCAAATGTTGGCGTGGTAAGAGCTTTCAGGGAAATTCTTCAGGCAGGTGAGGAAGACCTGATCATTCCTGAATACCATGCCTCAATGGGTGCCATTGGAGCAGTTTTTCATACTTTTTCAAGTAGTAAGAAAAATAAAGCTGTTTTTAAAGGATTGGAAGGACTGGAGAAATACCTTACAAGCGGGGATGCAGAAGGGAATTTCCTGGAACCCCTTGAAGAACCGGATATCCGGGATTGTAAAGATGTCAGAATATTACCAGAAGGAGAAAAGAAAGTAGAAGTATACCTCGGACTGGATGTCGGATCATTAAGCACCAATGTGGTATTGATTGATGATGATAACCAGGTTGTTGCCAGGCGATATCTTCCCACTGCCAGTAAACCTCTGGATGCTATCAGGCGTGGAATGTTGGAAATATTCGGGGAAGTTGGCCATAAAGTTGTTGTTAAAGCTGCCGGATCAACAGGTTCTGGCCGTTACCTTACCGGCGATTTTATCGGTGCTGATGTGATCCGTAATGAAATCACCGCCCAGGCTACCGCAGCAATTGTTTATGATAAAGAGGTGGATACAGTGTTTGAGATCGGCGGGCAGGATTCAAAATATATCAGTATCGATAATGGCGTGGTTGTTGATTTTGAGATGAACAAAGTGTGTGCTGCCGGAACAGGATCATTCCTGGAAGAACAGGCAGAAAAACTTGATATTAACATCATCAATGAATTCGGAGAACTGGCACTTCAGTCAAAAAAACCTGCTGCACTGGGCGACAGGTGTACGGTATTCATGGAATCCGAACTGAACTCACGACAGCAAAAAGGTGCTAAAACAGAGGATCTGGTCGGAGGTTTGGCATATTCGATTGTCCTGAATTATATTCATATGGTCGTCAGGAAAAAAAGAATCGGTAATCATATTCTCTTTCAGGGTGGGGTTACAAATAATAAATCCGTGGTGGCCGCATTTGAAAAAGTTACCGGTAAGAAAATATATGTACCTCCTCACTTCGATGTAACAGGCGCTATTGGTGCTGCAATATTGGCACGGGAATATGTAAAAGAAAATAATATTACAACCAGGTTTAAAGGTTGGGACATCAGTAAAATCCCTTATAAAGTTGATAAATTTACCTGTAAAGCTTGCTCCAATATGTGTGAGATCAGGAGAGTCAGGATAGAAGGTGAGAAAAAGCCCCTGTTTTATGGAGCACGATGTGAATTGTTTGAAATTGATGAACGTAAAAACAAAGGACAGGGTATACCGAATTATTTCGATGAGCGAATGAAAATATTGATGGGAGATTATAAGGAGGAAGAGAAAGATGAAAGGATTTCAATTGGTATACCAAGAGGCTTGATGCTGTTTTACCAGCAATTTCCCTTTTGGAGAACATTTTTCGAAGAACTTGGATTCCGCGTTGTGCTATCTTCC
>CAZGOR010000510.1:0-2337 GCA_964527875.1 uncultured Bacteroides sp.
TGCCGGCATTATTTAATCCTTCAAAAGCTAAACCACCAGTCAGGGAACCATCCCCGATAACAGTTACTACCTGGCGGTCATCCAGTCCTTTTCGTTTTGATGCCACAGCTATACCAAGAGCAGCTGAAATGGAGGTTGATGCGTGCCCGACACCAAACGCGTCAAATTTGCTTTCGGATAATTTGGGAAAACCACTGATTCCCTGGTATTTCCGGTTCGTATGGAACACATTTCGGCGACCCGTAAGGATCTTATGTCCATAAGCCTGATGCCCAACATCCCAGATAATTTTATCATGGGGAGCATTGAAAACATAATGGAGAGCTACTGTTAATTCGACAACTCCCAGACTGGAAGCAAAATGACCAGGATTGAAAGAAACAATATCGATGATAAACTGTCTCAACTCCTTGCACAACATGATCAGCTCATCAGGACTGAGTTTTTTCAGATCCGAAGGATATTCTACCCGCTCCAGTATGGAATACTTTCCAGGTGACAAATCAGCGAAGATTTATTGTACAAAGATAAGGAGTATTTTTTTAATGATCTATTAATTGACCTTAGTTTGATATAAGAAAAAGTATTTATGTATTATAAATTAATGATTTATAGATGATTTTAATTTTTGGAATACTGGAATATTGGAAGATATAAATGAGTTAAAATATCGTTCCCCTGATAAATTAAATAACTCTGCTGCTTGGTTAATAACTATTTAAAGTCACAATTTCTTTGTCTGTCATATTTTTTTATATTTCGCTTTGATTAAGAAAATATGGTCATCATGAAAAGATTGGGACAACTTACAATAATTATGATAATGTTTTTCGGGTCCGTTTTATTTTTCGTTTCCTGTGTTCCCATGGCACAATTCCATGAATTGGAGAAAAAAACTCAAAGTATCAGTGAAGATCGTGAAAAATTCCTTGAACAAAACGAAACGTTATCGGTTGAAAACGCTGAAATGGAATCAAAAATAAAACTGCTGGAGAAGGAACTTGAGGCATTGGATACAGAAATGGAGGAAACAGAAGAGTCCTATCATCAACTTTCCGATGAATACACCAGCCTGAGCCGGCGCTATGAAGATCTTCAGCAAACTCAGGAAGCTGTCATGACAGGCCATACAAGAGAGACAAGACGTTTGCTAACTGAATTGCAAAAAACACAGGAAGACCTTCAACTCAAAGAGGACAGGTTGAAAGAGCTTGAACAGAACGTAAGTAACAGAATGCATGAACTTGAAAATCTTCGATCGCAATTAAATGAAAGAAACCAGCGGTTGATTGAGCTTGAACGGATTTTATATGCCAAAGATTCTTTAATGAAGGCGTTAAAAAATACCATTGCGGAAGCATTGTATGGTTTCCGGCAGGAGGGACTTTCAGTCTCAGTGAGAAATGGGAAAGTTTATGTTTCGATGGAAGAAAAACTTCTTTTTAAGACCGGTAGTATAGAAGTAGACCCAAGGGGAGCCAGTGCACTGAAAAGACTTGCCCTGATCCTTGAAAACAACCCGGATATTTTTATCACGGTTGAAGGACATACCGATGATGTACCGGTAAGAAGTAATCCTTCCTACCATGATAACTGGGATTTAAGTGTTAAACGTGCTACTTCCGTTGTGAGAATACTCCTGGATAATTCGTCGATTGATCCCAAACGTTTGATCGCATCCGGAAGGGGTGAGTACCTGCCGCTTGATTCAGGAAAAACGCCAGAGGCCAGGCAAAAAAACAGGCGGACAGAGATCATCCTGACGCCAGACCTGGATGAGTTATACCGTTTACTGGAGACGGATTGAACCGGATTCCTATGACTCATTATTTGACTTTCCTAAAAAAACTCACTTTTAAAAAGATCCTGAACTTTTTCCTGGTTGAAATTTCCTTTATTCTTTCAGTATTACTGAGAAAAACTATTGTTTGGGGATTGCCATATACGGTTAGTATAGAACCGACAATTCTATGCAGTCTGAAATGCCCGGAGTGTCATACAGGTGCAGGTATTCTCACCAGAAAAAATCAAATGATAGACAATGTTCTGTATCGTAGAATAATTGATGAGATCAATAGTACAACGCTATACCTGATCCTGTATTTCCAGGGAGAGCCATTGATGAATAAGGATATATTCGATATGATCAGGTATGCATCAGGCAATAAAATATTTACAGTTACCTCAACAAATGGTCAGCATCTGGACAGAGGAAATACCGGAAAGATTATCGGTTCCGGGCTCGACAGGCTCATCATTTCTGTGGACGGTACAGACCAGATAACATATGAAAAATACAGGAAAGGAGGGAGTCTTAAAAAAATTATTGAAGGCACC
>CAZGOR010000511.1:0-2336 GCA_964527875.1 uncultured Bacteroides sp.
GAGAACAAATATCATTGGAATCAGTGTAAGCAGAATATTCTTCTTTTTGTAAAATAAATAAAGAGTAACAACACCAAGTGCCAGTGCAGCGAGTAATTGGTTCAGGGAGCCAAATAATGGCCATAAGATCATGGCACCTGTGGCGCCTGGTTTAATGAATGTCATGATCATAGCTGCCAGTACGACAAAAAAAGTTGCAACATACCTGTTATTGATGGGTTTCCTTACGCGACCTGTTTTATCCTTAAAGATTTCCTGAAGGGATAATCTTTGTATCCTGGTTGCAGAATCAATTGTTGTATTGGCAAAACTTACGATAAAAACAGCGATCAATGATTTACCAAATATTGGTGGTAATCCCAGACTGTTAAAAAGATTTGATGCGCCTGTGACAAATGCATCAAGTTTTGCATCCAGACCACTGGAAGCTACCCATGAACTGTAATGGTGCCTGAAAGCATCAATGCCTGAATAGAACTTACCGTTGTCTAAAAGTCCCATCCCCAAACCACCGGCAATTGCCATTAACACAAGAACAGCTAAAAAACTTTCCGTTAACATTCCACCATATCCGATAAAAAGAGTATCATTTTCTTTATCAACCTGTTTCACTGTAGTACCTGAACTCGCCAGGGAATGAAATCCTGATATTGCACCACATGCCACTGTGATAAAAAGAATTGGCATAATGCCGGGAATATCATTTTCTCCTGAAAATGCAACATGGTTTATAGGCGGAGCGGTAATAACAGGATGAGCAACAAATAATCCTGCTATCATTAATACCATAGCGACAAGAAGCTGATGTGAATTAATATAATCCCTTGGTTGTAATAATTTCTGGACGGGGACGGTGGATGCAAAATAAACATAGACAAATAATACGATACACCAGGTGATAACAGATGAGCCAAAAACAGGAGGAACTTTCACAGGAATGTATACACCGATAATAATTGTAATATACATCATTATTACGGCGATGATTGAATAGATAAGATCGTTTTTACCTTTTCTGATCTGCCAGCCAAGCCAAACAGCTATTGGGATCTGCATCCAAACCGGAAAAACTGATTCCGGATAAAGCTCAAATAATACCCCGACAATCATTGCAAATTCTGACAATACCATGAAAAGAAGAAGCTGCATGATGAACTGAAAAACGTACCTGGTTCCCGGACTGATCAGATCACCTGTAAGGTCACCGATGCTTTTACCCTGATTTCGTGCTGATACAACAAGTGTTGAAAAATCATGAACTGCACCCATAAAGATTGAACCCAGAAAAACCCATAAAAATGCTGGCAGCCAGCCCCATATGATTGCTATAGCAGGACCGACAATCGGACCTAAACCGGCAATGGTTGCAAAATGATGTCCAAAAATGATATTCTTTTTTGCAGGCACATAATCAACACCGTCATATAATTTATGAGATGGCATCAGAGCCTTTTGATCAAGTTTAAATAATTTTCTACCCAGGAATCTGCCATAGGTTCTGTAAGCAATAATGTAACCAACGAAGGCAAGGAGTGCAAGAAGGAGGGAATTCATTGTAAAATTGTTAAATGGTAAAATTATTAAATGGTTAAATGGTTAAATTGTTATTCTGCTGAGTAACATTTTGTTAACTGTTTTACAATTTAACCATTTATTTATGTTTCAATTGTTTTGAGGCATTTGAGACATTATTTTATATGATTTTATTTTTGCTTTAAAGATAAATATTAAATCTTAACCAGATCTTCTGTTCTGAGCCATCCAACATTTCCGTCGCTGAGCCTGATCTCTCTCCATTCACCCAGTTGATCGATGATTTTAACTTTCGTTCCTTCATGAAGCTGGAAAAGATCGGTTCCGCTATTATCGGGAGATCCTTTGATCGTTACAGAAGGAGACAAAATGATTGCATAATTGTGGTCATATATATTTTTTTTGCGATGATAGGAAAAAACATATGTAGAGGAAGCAAATAAAAGAAATACTATTGCCAGCCAGAATGCAACCCTCCTGAAATTAATAGCATTGGTAAAGAGATAAATCAGGAAAAGGACAAGTGCAAGGATGAAAGTAGAGATGCTAATATAAGCCCATTGATCGATGGTAAGGATCGTGATGAATGTCCTGTACCATTTTTTTATTAATAATTCCGGTAAAACATCTATTTCATCAACCACGTATTGCCTGGCCACGGCAAGGTTATGTTTGATCTCTTCATCATTCGGATCCAATAATAATGCCCTTTCATATTGAACCAGGGCCATTGTCAGTTTATGTGATTTGAAGTAAGCGTTTCCCAGATTATAGTACAATTCCGGTGACTCGTAACCGGAATC
>CAZGOR010000512.1:0-2323 GCA_964527875.1 uncultured Bacteroides sp.
TTTCATTTTTAATAACTGCATGTTCTATATTATCTGCCAGTCCCCAACCTATACCACCTCCTTTCCCGGCCTGGATAAAATCATCCTGTGGTCTGGTATAAAATGCATATTTCCCGTTAACAAATTCAGGGTGAAGTACACAATTTCGTTGCTGGGGTGAGGGGGTTTTCAGGTCATCCAACCTTTCCCATGTGTCAAGGTCTCTTGTTCGTGCAATGCCACACTGAGCTATGGCTGATGAAAGATCACCGGGAGGTGCATTTGGATCTTTTCGCTCAGTGCAAAAAACACCGTATATCCATCCATCCTGATGCAGGGTTAACCGCATGTCGTAAACATTTACATCCGGAGTATCAGTTTCCGGCATGACAACAGGGTAATCACGGAACCTGAACTGGTCTATACCATTGGGGCTCTCAGCTATGGCAAAGAAAGATTTACGGTCACATCCTTCTACACGGACAACCAAACATATTTTATTATTGAGTTCGATAGCACCGGCATTAAATGCTGCATTAATGCCCATGCGTTCCATCAGCATTGGATTGGTATCATAATTCAGATTATACCTCCAGTGAAGTGGAGCATGCCTTGCAGTTACAACAGGATATTTGTATCGGTCATAAATACCATTACTTTTTTTTCGCATTTTATTTTTCCTGTTGATCAGCTTTTCGTGTTTTTTGACCAGGTAATCAAGCCGTTGATCAAATTCTTTTTTTTTCATAAGCTTTGGATAGGATTATTGTTCATTTGATAGTTAGTTCAGTTGCATGTATCTTCTACCTTATTAAAAAATCCGTAAATAAACATTCATCTAAACTCACACTCTAAACTCTATACTCCCTTAGCCTTAGCCTTAGCCTTAGCCTTCTTACCTGCTACCCTGCACTTATATTTTGTCGGCTAAAGCCGGCAGTAATTTATGCCTGCTCCAGTCGGTCATACCATGTTTTCTTCAATACTATTCCTGTAAAAGCAATAATCGCGATAGTAATGATCAGTGATGCATGAGCTTTGATAACGATGAAAACAGGAAGTGCTATCAATGCAGTCTGGCAGATGATACCGACAAAAATATTGAACATATCCCTGCTAAAGTTTTTATTTTCTTTAAATGAAGGATCTTCACTTACCACTTTATCATAAACAGGTTTCCAGAATCCCCAGGGTCTGACCGTTTTATAGAATTTTTTAAGAATATCTTCACGTGTGTGGGGCGCCATATATGTACCTGCAATACAACCAATTAGAGAAATCAGCAATATTACAGGGAAGAAATAAAGCAGAATTATATCCTGAGGTATAGACGGGAAAAGAGGAGGCAGAAGTTTTGGAAAGATCAGGGCTGCTGCTATACCGACAGCCATTCCCCAGAAATAACCATGGCCATTAAACCGCCACCAATACCACTTCAACACATTGGCAGCCGTGTAGCCACCCCAGAGTCCTGAGACGATCCATTGCAGGACACTGTTAACGTTTTTGGCGAAAACACCAAAGATTACACTGACAGCAACAACGATCAATCCGGCAGTGTAGTTGATCGTTTTGACCTGTTTATTCGTTGCATCGGGTTTGATATATTTCAGGAAGATATCATTGATCAGATATGCCTGAGCCGCATTGAGTGTACCGGCAAATGTTGAATTAAAGGCAGCCAGAAGCCCGGCCAGTAATAGACCGAGGATACCGATGGGTGCAAACTCATTAATCGCAGAAGGTAAAATTTGTTCAAAATCTATTTTACCGGCTACAATCAAATCGAGTTTGTCATAAAACAGAATAGCCAGAACGGCAAAACCAGTAATTAGGAAATACCTTATTGGATTGAGTATAACAGAGACGAATCCGCTCATCATGGCTGCTTCTTTCGGATTCTTCGTGGCAAGTATTTTTTGCATATCATAGTTTGGTGCAGGTCCGGCTGCACTGATCAGAATACCCTTAAACAACATGACACCGAAGAATAGTGAGAACAAGGAATAACCGTCGGTCCGTATCTTTTCATTAACCTCGGTGACGATTCCCTGCCAGTCGATTCCCAGGGTCCAGCCAAAGAAAGGAGAATGCCATCCTTCCGGAACGATCAGTGCATGTTCGGTAAGTGCATTCATGGCAATGATCCCAATCACAATGGAAGAAATGGTCATGATCATATACTGTACCAGGTCGGCCCATACAATACTCATCATTCCCCCGAGAATGGCATAGAAAACCGCAAATGCTGTAAATACGATACCATACAGATGAGGAACGTATTCAGGTCTGACACTGAAAGGAACATATTGTGAGACAATTTCCCAGGGAATAAAAATCTCAA
>CAZGOR010000513.1:0-2311 GCA_964527875.1 uncultured Bacteroides sp.
ATCTCTGTTTCCTCTGTGGTTAAATGTTTTAATAGACTTTTTAGACAGCCTCTGTCCCCGATTAACAATCGGGTTTGACTATTATCATCATATAAACCGAATCTCAAAAGTATTAAAATTCCTGAGGCTTCCTTCTGAAACGATCGTTTCATCAATACCCCCTCCCGCAGGACCTGTTTTGCACCATTTAATGAACTCCTTCAGATTTTCTTCACTTCCTTCCGCCTCTATATAAACAGAACCATCAGGTTCATTACGTACAAAACCTTTAATGTTATGGTACCTGGCAACAGACCGTGCCGAATATCGGAAACCAACTCCCTGAACACGGCCGGTTATTCTTATGTTATAATGTTTTAGCAAATTGTATCTTTTTAAGAAATTTTTATTAATACGCAAATTTATATTCCTTGAATTAAATAATATTAACAAATGTATTGTTGAATTGTTACATTGTTAAATTGCTATTTTACTAAGTCAAATTTTCTTAACAATTTAGCCATTTGACAATTTAACCATTTTTCTATCGATGTGGTTATATAAAACAGCGGATATATTTTTTGTGGTGTTTCACACCAGCTTGATCATTTTTATTTTATTTGGATGGATATGGAGAAAAACACGCATATGGAACCTGGTGGTTATTTTGTTAACTGCCGGTTCATGGACAATATTGGGTATATTTTTTGGATTTGGCTATTGTCCATTAACAGACTGGCACTTTAATGTGCTGATAAAACTCGGACATTCAGATTTGCCGACATCATATATTAAATACCTGGTTGACCGGATCACAGGATTGAATTTTACACAGCATGTTATCGACCAGGTAACACTTTGGGGATTAATTGCAGCACTGTTAATCTCATTGTACCTGAATCTGAAACAGTTGATATTAAAGGCCCGGCATAAAAATGGACAATAAATGAATCAAACAAGCTGTATATAAGCTGTATAACTTACCTCATCATGGAGTTCTGCCATTGATATCAAAATGTCGGCCTGGTGCCATTTATTTTTTCCGTCTGGTAATTTTACTTTTTTAAATTTACCTGTTGTAAAATCACTGTCTGGCTGGAGAAGATTTTTTAACGGATCACTGTATAATTCCGGCTCCCCTTTTAGCAGTGTTTTGATATTTTGGCCTTGCATACGACTGGTCTTTACATCCCAGAATTTTTCACCGGCAGAATTGATAAAAATAATATTCCCGGATTGGTCAAAGTTTAATATGATGACCGGAACATCCATCAATATTTCTTTATACTGATTACTTTCTTTTTCTATTTGTTTATTCTGAAGTTCCATTTCCTTTTTTGATTGTTCAAGTCGTTTCTTAAGTTCTATGCCTGAAAGCCTCAGTTTTTCCTCCTGGACTTTAAGCTGATCGGTTTGTTTGCGGCTTTCCATTTCCATCAATTTTTCATTGGTAATATCATTGGACAGGTAAATGACTTTTGCTACTTCGCCATACATATCATTGACAGCCGTGTATGTTGCACGGAACCATTTTTCATCTTCATATTTTGTAAATCCCTTGATCTGGCCCTGATAGGGAATACCTTTTGTCACGTTTTCCCAGATTTCATTAAAATTTTCAATATCTTTCTTATCAATGAAATCAAATACTGACATCTCTTCAAGTTCTTTCCGTCCATATTTCATTGTATCCAGAAAGAGATCGTTACAGTTAATAAATTTTCCGTCAGGTGCGAACTCAGCTTTGATATTCAAACGATTGATTGCTTCAATCTGTCCTTCATAATCCAGACTTTGCTTTTTGTGTTCTGTTGTATCAATAGCAAGGAAAAGAATCCTGTCTATTTCTCCATCATCCTTCCTGACGCATGTATATGTGGACATCGTCCAGAGGTCCTGTTCCTGTTTGGTAACATGCTTCATGTAACCTTCATAATGTTTACCCCCCCGGGCAAGCCTATCCCATATCTTATCAAACCATTCCCTGTCTTTATCATTAATAAACATTGAAATATGTTTACCTTCAACCTCGGAATTACTGAAATACCCCAGCTTATTCAGGAATTTCGTGTTGGCATAAAGCAGTATGCCGTTTGTATTATAATCAGCTCTTATCAATGTATGATTGACTGAATTAGTAAAACTGACAAATTTTTCTCCCTGTTTTGCTGCCTGTTCCTGGATTTCTTTGAGCTCTTTCATGCTTTGTCTCATCTTTTCTTCCTGGACAGCCAGAGCTTCAGCTTTTTGTTGTGAGTCTTTTAATAACTGGCTTGTCCGGATGTTGCTTTTGACGCTGGAAAGAGTTATTGCGATACTTTCACATACATTT
>CAZGOR010000514.1:0-2307 GCA_964527875.1 uncultured Bacteroides sp.
TCTCTGTTTCCTCTGTGGTTAAATGTTTTAATAGACTTTTTAGACAGCCTCATTCTCAAGATTAAGCAAACGGACGATTTTCAATGTGGTTAAATGAAATAATTGTTAATAGGATTTTAGTCCTGATTTTATTTTCCGGACCTGCCTTTTTCACTTTCCAGAACCTTGTTGTAGGTAGATATCAGGCTTTTCCTTGTTATAAGCCCAATGATATGATCTGTATTGTCCCTCTCCACTACCGGTATTCGTCCAATATTTTTTTCTGCCATCTTATGCAATGCTACTTTTAAGCTTTCATTCAGATAACACACGGTAATGTTTTTGGCCATGACCTTTTTTATTTCAGATTTATCATCACCTTTTCCAAGGGCTCTGTTAATGTCTTTACGGGTAACGATTCCGACCAGTTTCCCGTTTTCGTCAAGAACAGGGAAACCTCTATGATTGGTGGATTTGATCATCAGGCCTACTTTTTTGACTGTATCGGATTGCAAAACGGTGATCATATTGGTGATCATAGCATCGGAAACAGAGATTGTTTCCATCAGGTCCACCTGCCTGTATTTCCCGATATCAATGCCTTTCCGTACCAATTTCAAAGTATAAATAGAATACTTCAACCTCCACCTGACTAAAATGGCTGATATAACGCAGGTTATCATAAGGGGTGGAAGGATTTTATAGTTCCCTGTCATTTCAAAAAGGAGAAGGATAGCAGAAATAGGAGCATGAGCTGTACCAGCAAATAATGCTGCCATTCCTACTAAGGCAAATGCGCCGGGTGGTATGTTCATGCCCGGGAGGACAAGGTTGACTAAATGTCCAAAGGCCTCACCCAGGAGAGCCCCGACAACCAGTGAAGGGGCAAAAATGCCGCCTGATCCGCCGGATCCGAGAGTTACAGAAGTAGCAATGATTTTCAGAAAAATAAGTATGATGATAACCCCCAGGGCAATTTTTCCATTGATGGAGTCTTCAATAACTTCATACCCTACACCGAATATTTGAGGAAAATAAAGGCCAATCAGGCCGATTGTCAGTCCACCAAGTGCCGGCTTTAAATATTCCGGTATTTTTATGAGGTTGAAGATATCCTCGGTCTTATACAATACCTTGATAAATAACCATGCTACAATGGCGGTGATCAAACCAAAGACGAAATAGTTAGGAATATCCCAGAGGCTGTATAATTCAAAAGGTGGAGTTTGAAAAGCCGGATGGT
The DNA here is from genome assembly GCA_964527875.1 of uncultured Bacteroides sp. GTDB lineage: Bacteria > Bacteroidota > Bacteroidia > Bacteroidales > SM23-62 > LJUQ01. Next base: position 1,223 of record CAZGOR010000514.1, read on the forward strand.
CTCCAAGGAAATGTCTTGAAATCACGGTTGCTGTGACAGATGAGAGGACAACGGAAGAAAAATTTCTCAGTCCATATTCCCTCAGGATAACTTCCAGCGCAAAAAAGATGCCTCCCAGAGGTGCATTAAAGGTTGCTGCTATTCCTGCTGCAGCACCACAGGCAACAAGGGTTTTAATTTTTTCTTCATTAAGCCTGAATAGTTGTCCGAGTGCTGACCCTATTGCAGAACCAATCTGTATGATTGGCCCTTCTCTTCCTACCGATCCACCTGATCCTATGCAAATTGAGGAAGCGAGTGCCTTTACTACGGCTACCCTGGGCCGGATCGTGCCACCATGAAGGACCATTGCGGATATTACTTCCGGAACACCGTGTCCCTTGGCTTCTCTGGCAAAGAAATGAATTAAAGGGCCTATTATCATACCACCCACTAAAGGAATGAGAATGACATAATAGCTTCCCAGAAAACCCAGAAGATTGGCTCCTTCATCAAAAAATAAGGTCCTGAAATATTGGATTAACCATCTGAAAAGTATGGCTCCAAATCCGCCGCCCAAGCCCACAATAATGGAAAATAAGAGAAAATAGATGGCATCAGATGTTCGCAGGTAATATAAGAGTTCCTTTTTCAAAAATCTGATATTCACTAGCAGCAGTTTATGTATCTCTGACATAATATAAGCCTCTAAACTGAGGTAACGACGAATCACAGGATTTAAATGTTTTCTATTTCAGCAAAGCGTGACAACTTGTTTCAGAGACTCAAAATCATGTCAGCTAAAACTTTAGCTCCGTCTCTTAACACTGGAACTTTTCTTTTCCTAGCCGTTTCTATTGCATCTAACAGGCTTTCCAAGTTGAGGTCTGACAGAATTGTGGCGCCTACCTTTTTTGCGAAGATCTCAGAGTCTCTTTTTGGGAACGTGCGTTTCAGTTCTGGGTTAGGCACTATAACCGAGGGCTTCTTGTATGCAACGGCTTCCAGCGGGGATGAGCCTTGATGTGTCACAACAACTTCTGCGCCTGCGATTAGCTCGCTAAACTTTAAGGAAAACCGTACAATTTTCCATTCAGGATGCCGTT